>VFKU01000219.1 GCA_009885415.1 Rhodothermota bacterium | reverse complement strand
TGCTCGAGCGCGGAACCCGAGCGCCGCTCCCAGCCCTCGCCGAAAGCCAGTTGGGCGCCTGGCGGATGGTAGAGCGTGGGCACCGCGGTGCAGGGGCGGAATTCCGAGGTCTTGGCCAACTCGTCGCCGGCCAGCGCATTGAGCAGCGTGGACTTCCCCACGCCCGACCCGCCGACCAGCGCGACCACGAGCAAGTCGTCGAGCCGCACCTCGCGTTCGCGCAACTCGCTCAGCCGTGCGCGCAACAGCGGCGTCTCCTCGCGCAGCGGCGCCCAGGGGCCCTCATAGGCCGCGAGCGCGTCCAGGTGCCGTAAAACGTCGTTCATTGAGTGCGGCATGAGTCGAGTGCGCTCCGTAACTGCGTGGCGTTTTCCCCATCCATCGCGTCCGCCGCTGTCTCCAGCGTCTCCGTGCCCGCGCGGATCACGTGTTTAAGCAGCGCCTCGCGCAGGCGCGCCTGCTGCTCCGTTTTCCACGGCGAGAGAAAGTCGAAGAGCGCGTCGCCGAATTGATACTCCATCACCCGCGTGGCGAACTGCGCCATGATCGGCCCCGCGAAGACCACGGCCTCGGCCGCGCCGAGCCCTCCGGTGTGCAACGCGAAAGGCGCGGCAATCGCCGCAGGCATCACCGCCAGCACCGCGTCGAGCGCTTCGAGCGCGCGGCGGCGGCCTTTATGATCGTTCCACCAGATCTCGAGCATCTGCCGCGCGTGCCGCTCGAAGGCCTCCGACATCGGACCGGCTTGCAGCACTTCGGCGGCCGCCGATTCCGCGGCCGCGCCGGCATCGAGCCGCTCGAAGCGGTCCGCAATCATCCCGCGCGCCGGCGCGCGGACGGTCCGTGCGCGCTCCGCGCATTGCGCGGCGAGATCGCGGCCGATGCGCGTGAGCGATTCGCGGTGGGCGACTTCGAGCACGCCTTCCGCGCGGTCCACCTCGGGCGCGTCCAGTGTTGCGCGGCGCGTGAACGCCGATCGCACGATGCGCCCCGCCGCGCTCGCCCCGCGCACCACGGTCGCGCTCGTCGCGCCGATCGTGCGGCGAAAGGGCCCGCGTTTGGATTGCACGAAGGCGTGGAAGAGCCCGCCGATCTCCTTGCCCGGCGCGGGATCATAGTGTGTAGCGGCCTCAGCGGCCAGATTGTGGAAGGCCGCGACGACTTGGGCGAGGTCCGCGGCGGCGGCCTTCAATCCCTCCAGAAATCCCTCCGCTTCGCTCACAAATTGTTCGACGGTGCCCTCGTACACGCGCGTTTTGATCGCCGGCACGTCGAGCGACTGAAGGTACGCACGCAGATCCTGAGCGCCGTCCAGCGGCAAGATCGGACGGCGGAGATTGTCGCCGATTTGGAAGTCGTGCGCGATGACGAAGCTCGGCGCGGCGGTGCCGACGTCCTTGCGAAAATCCTCGAGCTGCCGCCGCGCTACACTGAATCCGTTCTCCGGATTGGCCTTGTTCATCACCGGAATGACCACACGCGCCGACGCGACCGCCTGCCGAAAAAATTCGACGACACGCTCGTCTTTGTACTTGTCGCCCGTCACCACCGCGACGATCACGTCGCCCGCCGCACGCAAATGCGCCGCAACGGCCCAGTTTCGCTTTTCGATCGAGTCCACGTCGGGCGTGTCCATCAGCACGAGATGGTCCGGCAGCGAATCGTCGAGCACCACGAAGAGCGCCTCCGCCGGCAACGTTCCGTCCGTCGCCTGCCCGGGCTCCTCGAGCGGCCGCGGATCGAACTCGGGGACCAGTTTGGCTTGCAGGCATTCGGCGCGCCGCCGTGCGTTCGCCGCGACCACCGGGTGGCAGGTCGCCGCTGCGGTGTTCACGATTGGGCTCGCGGCCCGCCCGATCAGCAGGTTAAAGACGGTCGATTTGCCTGTATTCGTCCCCCCTGCCACTGCCGCGACCAGACAGCCCTCGCCGGCCATGTGCGGAACCAGCTTGTAGGTGAGCAGGTCGCGCCAGGTCTGGGTCCCCCCGAAAACCCGCTCGTGCAGCTCTGCAGACACTCGCAATGCCTCGTCCAGCGGTCCGAGGGCCGCCTGAAAGTCGGCAAGTCCTTTTCCTAGCAGGTGTTCCAAGGCGAGTCCGATTCTGTCTGGGGCAGAGGCCCCCGGGATGCGACCGCCCTCACACGCGGACGGTTTTACACACGATGCCGGATAGTCCGGTATAATGTAAAGGCAATCGGGCCGGTCGTTTGGGTCAGATTCGGGGGGTACATGCTGGGATTCCGCTTGTTCCGTGCGATCGGGGTGGTTTTGTGCCTCGCCGCCGTCTTCACCATCGGCCTTGCCCGTGCCGAGGATTACAAACCTTGGGCCCTGCGCGACCACTACTCTTTCAAGGGTGAACACTCCACCTGCGCCTTCGACGTCCAGACCGGCGAATGGATGGTCGACGTCGAAGGGCTGGGCACGCTGATCAAGGACGCGCAGTGCGAGATTGAGTACGCCAACGGCAGGGTGCTGCGCCTCAGCTCACTCAAGGCCGTCAAGGACAACCGCGAGTCCTTCAAAGGCCCGCTCGGCGAGGGAACGCGCTTCAGCTCTGTCTTTAAGACGCCGGAAAATCTCGAAATCGACTTCTCCGTTGCCCGCCTCACCGAGCACCCCGCGCTGCTGGTCCATGTCAACCTGATCAACCGCGGCGATCGCCCGGTGCTCATCCGCGACGTGCGCCCTGTTGTCTTCGATGTCGGTGCCGTCGCCCCTTTGGAAAACACCACCGTCGTCACGCAGGCGCGCACCAGCCGCCGCGGGAATTACTCCGTCTTCAATGGCGGGGCTGCCGCCGGCCTCGTTATGTTCCAATTGGCCAAACCCCGCATGACGCTCGGCGTCGGCCTGCTCGAGTCCGGTCTTATGAATTCCTCCATAGAGTTCACGCCCCAGGGCAAGTCGTGGGCCGGCGCGATTCACTGCCGCTACCAGCCCTCCTTCGCGATTGCTCCGGGCGCGCGCGTCGGTTGCGACACGGTCTGGATGTCGCTTTTCGTGCCCGAGCCCGGCGAGGTCTCCCAGTTTCACGCTTGGGCCTCTGCCAAGAGCATGAAGCCGAGCGAGTCCGAAGCGGTGCCCGCCGGCTGGGTCACCGCGCCGAAGGACGCCACGCTCGCCGACCTCATCAAAGTGGCCGTGGCCTGGTCCGGCAATTCTGTCCGGCATGTTCTTGTTCCTGCCGGCTGGACGGAGAGCCCCGGTTCCCTCGAAGGGCGCTCGCCGGCCTACCCGAAAGACATGGGTAAAGTCGCCGATGCGATCGCGAAGTTGAACATGAAACCCGGCATTACCTACGACCCCCTCGCCACCGACGAGACAAAGGCGAGTTGGGCGATCACCGCCGCCGATGGCACGCGCTGGCTCGATCTCAACCAGCCCGATGCTCGCGATCGCCTTGCCAAGTCCGTTTCTAAACTCGTCGGCATGGGTTTCGATTTTTTCGTCGTTGTTCCCTCCGCCATTCCGGACGACATCCTGCTTAAGTTCAACATCACCCGCGCCCAGGCCGATCTCTTTGCGCTCCAGGCCCTCACCGACGCCGCCGGCGGGCGCGCCGTTATGCCTTCGCCTGCGCTCGGCCTCGGACCGGAGTTGGCGAAATGGCGCGAAGCGGTGAGTTCCACCGCCGTTGCGCAGACCTACGGCGCGGCCTCGGGTCCGCTCCAAGTCAACACCGAGGACATGTCCTCCGTCTCGAAAGATCTTGCCACGGCCATGAAGGACTACCCCGGCCCGCTCGAGATCACCGGGACGCCGAAAAAGGACGTGCGCGCCGCGGTCGGCAATGCATGCTGCACCGCTACACCTCCGGCCCCGGCCGCGCAGGGTGGAAGGCCCCGCTGATGCCGGCCGGGCATGCGGCCGCGGTCTACCATGCCTACGCGAAACTCAACTTGTATCTGGCCGTCATCGACCGCCGGCCCGATGGGTACCACAACATCGAGACGATCTTTCAGACCGTCGGCCTCGCCGACGAAATCCGCATTGACGCCTCGCCGAACGATCTAACGCTCGACTGCAATCTCCCCGAACTCGTCGGGGACGACAACCTCGCGCTGCGCGCTGCGCGGCTTCTGCGAGACCGCCACGCGCCAGGCCGTGGCGCGCACCTCTCTCTTACTAAGCGCATCCCCGTTGCAGCCGGACTCGCCGGCGGCTCGACAGACGCCGCGGCCACGCTCGCGGGGCTGAACGAGCTCTGGGCGACGGGGCTCTCTGGCTCGGACTTGCAGGCGCTCGGCGCGGAGCTCGGCTCCGATGTGCCTTTCCTTATTCGCGGCGGCACCGTCGCTGCCACGGGCCGTGGAGAAGTCCTGCGGCCTATCGATCCGATTCGCGAGAGTTGGTTCGTGCTGTTGCATCCGCCGCTCGAGGTCAGCGCGGGGCGCGTGTACAACCACCCCGAACTGCGCAAGAGCCGCGAGGAACGCATCGGCAACATCACCTCGTCCTTCGAGGGCGTGCTCGCGGCGATGTCGCGCGGCGCCATCGCCGACGTGATGTACAACGCGATGGAAATCCCGGTTTTCCTGGAGTATCCCGAGATCGCCGTGCTCAAGCAGCGGCTGCTCGATGCGGGCTGCGCGGGCGCGCTGATGAGCGGCAGCGGGCCGACGCTGTATGGCCTGTGCAAGGACCGCGCACACGCCGAGCGCATCGCGGGGCAATTTACCGGCCTGGCGACTTCCGTGGTCTCGACGGTGCCCGCCGGGTCGCAGCGCGTCGCGTAGTCGTTCCAGGCGCGGCCCGCAGCGCGCGGATGCGTTCCGTCGAGACGCCGCATTCGCGCAGGAAATCCGCCGGATCGAGTTCGCCGCGAATCCCCAGGCGCGTCAACGCGAAGTCATACTTGAGCGGATCCGCCGGCGAGATACGCCGAAAGGACCGCGTCACATCTAGCGTCGTCGCGAGGTTCGCCTGGCCGCGCTGCGTCAGGCCGAGGCCGTGTGATAGGCGGTGCATGTGCGTGTCGAGCGGAATCAACAAGGACGCGGGAGATACCCCCGTCCAGCCGCCGGGATCGACCTCGTCGCGGCGGACCATCCAGCGCAGATAGAGGTGGAGCCGCTTGCAGGCGCTCCCTTTTTCCGGCGCGGAGAGCAGGCTGTTCGGCGCTGCCTCGCCGCGCAACTCGCGCGTGAATCCGGTGAGCGCGGGGAGCGTGTTTTCGCCGCCCGCCGCGTGATGCGAGAGGAAGCAGGCCTCCAGCGAGCCGTGGCGATGCAGCGCCTCGGAGATGCCGCCGAAGAACGCGCCCATCTCCGCCGCGCCTGTCCAGCGATGCCGAAACTGCGGTGCGCGCGCGATAGCATCCGCGCCCTCGCGGCGGAGGCATTCGGCCGGCGCGGGGCCAAGCGCGTCCAGCAGACCATGGAGATTGCGCAAAATTTGCGCGACCCGTCCGTAGGCCAGGCACGCCGCGATCAGGCCAGCCGCTTCGCGGTCGCGCGGGTCCTCATAGCGATACACGACCTCGAGCGGATCGGGCGAGACAAACTCCCGGCGGTTGAGGCGGGTGTAGAGCGATTCAAGCGCATCGTGAAGCCGGGCGTCGTCCATGATCCGTCCGAGTGTAGATTTCGCCCCGAACCATACCTCTTTCCTACGCACCGATGCCCCACGGCGCAATGCGCTCATACGGCCCTGCCGCACGCCGGGCGTCCCGCATTCGGTCGCGGAAGTTGAGCGCATCGGCGTTATTTGTTAGACTTCGCGCTTGCTCTTCCTGCGTACCCGTAGCTCAGCTGGATAGAGCGCTTGGCTACGGACCAAGAGGTCGGGAGTTCGAATCTCTCCGGGTACGCCAGTTTCGAGCTTCACTGAGCCGACAGGCCGCGTCGAACCCGCAGGCACGAAGCTCTGTTTCCAGTACTTTGCGACGCAATCGATTCGGCACTGCCGGTCGACAAAGCGCGTGATCGTTCGCTTCTGGGTACGTTCTCCTCTGCTCTGCACCGAGGGTCGCTCGTTCACCCGCGATTTCAGGTGGACATGCCGTTACACGAGTTATCGACTTCCTGGCAGTATTCGCCCGGGTAGTTGGGAGCGCATCTCCCCTCCACGCACTTGCGGTCATTCGGGACCACCTTCACTTCGAGTTCCCCGCTCCGCGTCACATGAAATGTTTTGTCGCCGCGTCTTATCCAAGGTTTCTTGCGGGGCGCGCACCACAGGAGTCCGGAATCTCGAACGCTGTGCCAGAGGTATAGTTCCCCTCGACTCTGCGGGTCAGGGTGTTTTTGGTGATTGATGGCGCCGTGGCGCCTGACGAAAAGTTCTTTTAGCTGGCGTCCGTTGGAAATATGTTGACCGTTTTGTGGTCTTCCGTGCCAATCGATGTCTCGTCTGCGCTCCCAGGTCAAAAACGTCGAGATGTCGCCCGGATCGGTGTTCAGTAACGGTACACAGATCATTTTTTCGAGTTCACGCAGCGCAGGCTCAAGATCTGTGGATAGGGTCTGGCTGGCGTGGCCCGCGTAGCTTAGTCTGCTTGTACACTTCAAACTCGCAACTTCGAGCGCCGCCGCGAGATCGTTGATCGTGTATGGATCCCCGGCTTCGAGGTCATTTATTGCGTCAGTCAGTTTCTGTCGATCGTCGCCCGTCGCGGCGAGGGCGCGATCGCGCATATGATCAAACGTAGCACTCAAGTCGTCGAGAATGATATTACCGATACGCCGTCCATCCACGAGATACAGGGTCGCCCTCGCCGCGCAATCGACGCCGACGTCCCATGGGTAGTCCGTAATGGATCCAGTGTTCTTGGTGTTGCAATCGAGTTCGGCCTCGGCGGAGCCGGTCGTTATCAGGCCGCTTCCTGCCATTCCGACGGCGAATGCGGACTTCTGCAGGAATTGCCGCCGCGTCTCTTCGTGATCTTTGGTCGACATGTTGCCGGTCCCTCCATTCTGCTTAAACAGTTCCATCGTGTACATCTCTGCGCCAGCTCTGTCCAAAACTTGCCCAGGATTTTTGAGCATCGAATCGAACTGTCGAGTCACTTCGAACCGCAGCGACTGTCAAATACGTTCGATGGTGTTCCTTCCAACTAGCCATTTCTTTGCATAACGAACGCCTCCGAGAACCGACTCCCGCGGCACCTGTCTCACCGTGATCACGCGATACCTGAAGAACTTGGTGAGCCACCATACTTTCAGCGGCGACTGAGTCCAGAGGGTATCCCCTTCACGGACTATAAAGTCAAGCGACTCCCTTGGTCCGTCCTGCATCGCTGAGCTTCAAGGTTGGCCGTAACGGGTCATGCTTTTCTTCTTAAGAATTCCGGTCCGAGTGTTACACTGCATTTGCCGAGGGATTTGTCCGAAGACTCACGAGCCGGACTGTAACCTCGGTGTTCCGTTGACATTTTGGAGATGATTTGTGCGGTTCGAGGACACGAGATGGAGCGTCGTCTTGCGCGCGGGGTCCGCGGACGATACTGCGCGCGAGGCGATGGAGTCGCTTTGTAAGTCGTACTGGCCGTCCCTGTATTCATTCCTCCGGGCTCGAGGGTATTCGAAGGACGACGCTAGTGACTTGTTGCAGGGTTTCTTTCTGGCCCTGCTCGAGAAGGAGTGGGTCAGCCGCGCGCGGCCCGAGGCGGGCCGGTTCAGGACTTTTCTGCTTACGGCGTTGATTCGTTACATTTCAAACGATTCGGCGAAGAACCGGGCCCTGAAACGCGGCGGGAAAATCGGATTTGTTTTCATCGATTCCGATGACGCGGAACATCTGCACCAGAGAATTCCCTCGAATACGCAGAGCCCCGAGGAAATCTTTGATCGACAGTGGGCACACGGCATTCTTCAAAGGGCGCTCGACCTGCTCGGGCAGAGCTATCGTGAGGCAGGAAAGGTGGAGCTGTTCGAGGAGCTCAGCCCTTTAATGGCGGCGCCTGGGATGGAATCCGGATATCTTGCCGCGAGCAAGAAACTGGGCATGACCCTCGGAGCTATTCGCGTAGCGGCCCACCGGATGAGAGCCCGGTACCGGGAAACAATTTCCTTTATCGTTGCGGAGACGGTTGAGTCGCTGGATGACGTGGAGGACGAGATTCGCTACCTCATTCAGGCGCTTGGCGGGCAGTCCGGCCGCAACGTGTAACGAATTGGTAAGGGTTTTGTAATACGAGGGTATCTTGGAGACTTCGGGGCCATGGCTCAAGACGAGACCTGTCCGCAATGCAGGCGTCCGATTCCTTCCGACGCCCCGGGTGGGGTCTGTCCGGTCTGTCTGCTTTCTCAGGCCACGGCCCAGGCCGAGCGCGCACCGTGGTCGGCCGCCGGCCGGGACCAGAATCTACTTTTCGCGCTCTTCGCCCACCTGCTTAAGTACATAGACACGGACGTTTTCGCGTCTGCCATCCGCGAGTGGACTGAAAACCCTTCGGTTTCGGTCGCCGAGCTAATGGTGGACCGGGAAGTCATCTCCAAAGCGAGCCGCGACTATCTCGATGGCCTTATTACATACGCGCTCGAGTTTTATCAGGGCAACGTCTCGCGGGCGCTCGAGTCGGTGGGTGGTCATGAGCGCGTAGCAAACATCATGAAGTCGGCAAGCGATTCATCGGCCCGAGAACTCATACGGACCCGGCTTGCACTCAATGTATCCGAAGAACTGCTCGAATCAGAACCTTCACCCGAAGTCACTATTTCTGAACGCCCTGGCCGATACACCGGTTCGAGCGAATACTCCCGCGGGGGCATGGGCCGTATTTTGTTGGTTCATGACGAACTTCTGGCGCGAGACATTGCCCTAAAGGAATTGCTGCCTCCATCGGACGTGTATGTCGGAAAGCAAGGGGCTGAGCCCAGCCCAATTCGTCAGTCGGCCGCCCTGCTCGCGCGCTTTCTGCGCGAGGCCCGAATCACGGGACGCCTCGAACATCCGAGCATCGTGCCCGTCTATGAACTTGGCCGTCGCGCCAACGGCAGCCTGTATTACACGATGCGGCTTGTACGCGGAAAAACACTGCGTACTGTGCTTCAAGAGTGCAAGTCCCTCGAAGACCGGCTGAAGCTCCTCCCGAATTTCGTCGATCTCTGTATGGGGATTGCGTACGCGCACAGCAAGGGCGTCGTACACCGCGACATCAAACCATCCAACATCATGATCGGGGAATTTGGCGAGACCGTCATTATTGACTGGGGTCTGGCAAAGGTTGTCGATCAGGTGGAAGCGGAACATCCGTCGATCGAAGACACGCTGCATAAGCTTCACGGCGACGCCGCGGTGGGCCCCGATAAGACGATTACGGGCGAAGTGCTGGGTAGCCCGCACTATATGTCACCCGAACAGGCGGCCGGCAAGATTTCAGAGATTGATGCCCGGTCCGACGTGTTCAGCCTCGGCGTGCTCCTGTACGAAATTCTTGCCGACCATGCCGCCTTCGACAAGAGCTCGCTGGAAGCACTCATCGAGCAGATACAGCACGAAGAACCGGAGCCCATCCAAAAACGGGAGCCGCACGTACCGAAGGAACTGGCGAGCATCTGCTACCGAGCCATTCAGAAAGAGAAAGCACGACGATACTCGTCCGCCAAGGAAATGGGCGACGACGTCAACCGGTTTCTCTCCGGCTCTATCGTTAGTGTCTATAACTATTCTCCCTGGGAGCGGGCGCGCCGTTTTTATCGGGTGCGCCGCGGAATCCTGTCTACTGTGGCTGTTGCGACTGTTGCGGTGCTCGTGACGGCGGTTAGTGCATTTGTAAACGTCACACACTCACGCGATGCGGCGATTTCTGCGCGCAAACAGGTGCAGGCCGACCGCTACGTGACGCAAATCCGTCTAGCTCAAAGCTATCTGGACGGAAATGATCCCGCGCAGGCCGGCGAGATTCTCTGGAGCGCTGAGCCAAAACTTCGGAATTGGGAATGGGGATATCTGCTCAATCGCAGCTACCCCGAGCTCTTGCGCATTCAGGGTTATCAGGTTGCGGCACTTTTTCCGGAGGAAAGCCGCGTCGTATCTGCGTCGATATCTTCACCGATGCGCATCTTCGCATTGCCAAGCGGGGAAGTGTTGCGCGATCTCCCAAATACGGCGAACATGATCGGAAATGTCGCTGTGTCGCCGGACGGAAGGTGGATTCTCGCTGGATGTCGCGATACATCGCTTCGCTTATGGGACGCTGAAACCGGAATCGAGTCCGAACTCAAGGGTCACCGAAACGAGGTCCTGATTGCGGGATTCATACCCCCCGGCGACCGCGCCTATTCGTGTGATGTGGATGGGGTGGTTCGTGTGTGGGATCTTCGTACGTCGACACCGGTCGGTGAGATTCAAACGAACCGACGTTCGACACCAAGCGCGCTGCCCAGTCCGGACGGACATTATCTGGCCCTATGGCTCCAAGAACCCGGAGCCGAGATTCAGGTCTGGGACATTGAAACTAACCCGCCGGTTAAGCGCTGGGCAAAATCCGGCACTCGGCCTGCGTTCGTCTCAAAGACTGTCAGCCTCTTATACCTCGACCGCGACGAGATTGTGG
>VFKU01000135.1 GCA_009885415.1 Rhodothermota bacterium | reverse complement strand
CGCCGCAAGACTTGATCTTCTCGGTGAGGATGTCCACTTCGATGCGGCCGTTGATGCGCGTCTCGTCATCGCCGTACTCGATACCGCCGACCGCGAAGGCGCTGCGTTTCGCGCCGGAGGCGAGACCGGCGTAGACCTCGAGCGCGCCCTGGATGGCGAAGAGGTGTTTCAAGCTGAGGAATTCCTCGATCGGATCGGGAATCGGAAACTCGACGAGGAATTCCTGCGCGGTCTTTTGCAGTAACTCGGCCATCGGCCGGCCGCGAAGCTGGTCGATCAGCAGATCGGCTGCGCCCACGCCCTGGCCGCAGGTGCGCTTGGAGAAGCGGTAGTCCTTGAGCACGTCGTCGGCGTCGAGCACGACTTCGAGCACTTCGGTCACGTCTTTACACGGCATTTAATTCATATTCCTAAAGGCCTCTTCCACCTTGGCGGCGAAATAGAAATCGCTCTCGGTGAGCCCGTCAATTTTGTGGGTCCATATCGTCACCTTCACCTTGCCCCACGCGAGCAGGATATCAGGATGGTGATTCTGTTGCTCTGCGATCGCGGCGACCGCACCCGTGAAGGCCACGGCGGGCGTGTATTCCTTGAATTTATATTCCTTTTCGAGATGATGTTCCTTGACTAGCAACCAGTCCGCGCCGAGTTCGCGGTGCAGCGCGCGCAGCGCATCGCCCGCAAGCGGCGGCACGCCGCCTTTGCAGGGGACACACGCATTCTGGGCAAGTGCGCTCGTCGTCATACGTCGAAGGTGGGCGGCGGCGGCTCGTGCCAGACGTTGAGGTTGGATTCGTCGTCCAGCGTTACCGCGCCCATCATCACCGTGTAGGGCTCGGAGTTTGCGCACTGGTAGGTCGCGCGGACGGATTCGATGTCCCACGGCGCGCTGCCCTCGGCGGGGCCGATGAGCGCGAGCGCGTGAGGAAAGCTGAAGACGTTGCCGACGGCCTTGAGGGTCTCGCCGGGCGCGGTCGCACCTTCGAGGGCCTCGAATTCGAGCGGGAAGCCGTTGATGTTGAAGATGGGCTTCTCGGGGCCGGGCCGCGCGCCGGTCTTGATCTCGAGTGTGAAGGAATCGAGTTTCGGCATGGGCTACGCCATCATCCCCGCGGGGAGTTCCTTGAAATACGGATTCGAGCCGGACTTGTGATCGGTCTCGTCGTAAATCGCACCCACCTCGGGCACGGCGCGGCGGAACGCGGTGTGGATGCCCTGGCGCAGCGTGATGCTGCTGGCCGCGCAGCCCTGGCAGCCGCCGCCCATAGTAAGGTAGACGCTGTTGCCCTCGACGCGCTCGAGGGTGACGACGCCGGAGTGCGACGCGATGCCGGGATTGATCTCGAGGTCGAGCACGGTCTGGATGCGCCGGCGAATCTCCGCCTCGGGCGGAATGCCGGTGCGGAAGGCGTCCGAGACCGCGGGCGCGCCGGATTTCAGGTCCTCGCGGATGAGCACGCCGGCTTCCGTGGCGATGTCCTTCCAGCCGCGGTTGTTTCCCTCGGCGCGCGCGATCGTGATCGTCGTATCGTGCAGCAGCACGGTGCCGACGCCGGCGACGCCGAAGAGTTTCTCGGCGAGCAGCGAGGCGTCCTTGGTCCAGCGCTTCTCCGGGAACCACGCCGAGAGGCCCTCGAAGATCGGGCGGTCGAGCATGAAGCGGCAACTGCGTCCGTCTTTGTCGACCTGCGCCTTGATGCGGATCTCGGCGCTGTAACTCGAGCGCTCTTCTTCGGGCACGATGATCGGCGCGCTGATCACCTTGCGGATTTTCGGCCGGCCGTCTCCAAAATCGAAGGCTTTGGGCGCGGCGGGCCGTGGGGCCGGGGCGGGCGCAGGGCGGGACGCGGGAATCGGCGCGGGGGCCGGTTCCGGCGCGCGGCCGTCGCCGCCGCTAAAAACTTTCTTGAACCACGAGGGCATTGCTCGACGCATCCTCCCAGACTCGTCCGCCGCCGAGGAGAGGATTCCCTCTATATCCTTGGCGGAGTTGTTGCCATCCTAATGACTATGGAAACGCGCAATTGTCCGGAACATTCCCCGGCGCCAAACAAGGGTGGCGTTCGGAGTTCCGCCTTTAGGCGGTGGGTTCACGTGAAAGGCACCGCGTGAACGCGGAACTCCGAACGGGGTTGCGAAACAAGGGTGTTCGGGGCGACCGCTTGCCGCTGGCCTTCTGTAACGTATTGAAATATAATGGGTTAGGCGTTGTCAAGTGCCGGCGGAAACCCAATAGGAAGAATGGGAAGTAGAGGAAGTATGGGACGGACTTTTGGGGTTTTCCGATGACACGGCGCATCAAAGGCATCATCCGCTACGACGGGACGGACTTCGCGGGGTGGCAGG
>VFKU01000582.1 GCA_009885415.1 Rhodothermota bacterium | reverse complement strand
GATTCAACCTGCCCTGGTGGGATCGCCTGCTCGGTACCTATCGAGGGGAGCCGAGGGAAGGCCATGAGAACATGACTATCGGCATCGAGCAATTTCGTACACACCGCGAGATCTGGCTCGATCGGATGCTCACGCAGCCGCTACGCGGCCCGGCCAGGGGTTATCCGATCAATCGGAACGCGGACTCAGAATAGTTCCTTCGACTAGGTGCGTCATCCATGGTCAGCCTCGTTCGCGCCCTTCAGTGCTTCAAGAGCAAAAACCTCGACAGGACGACCGACTCCGCGCAAATTGGCCGCCGGCAATTCGCGTACGATGTACCTCGGATCGAGCGCGTTGCGAACTTCGCGCGTAATCAGTATGTCTACACCGCACTCGCGCGTGTGGGACTGCACGCGCGCGGCGATGTTGACCACCCCACCGGCGACCGTAAAGTCGAGTTTCTGCTTGCTGCCGATCAGACCGGCAAGGCCCGTGTCGCGGTGCAGCCCGACACCAAAGGCGAGCTTGGGCAAGCCCTGATTCGCAAGCTCCTCGTTGTACCGCGCCAACGCTATACGCATCCCGAGCGCCGCCCGCGCCGCGTCGTTGCTCTGCCAGGGATTCGGCTCGAAGGCCCCGAAGAGAGCGAACAGACCGTCCCCGAGGAACGTGGTGACGTGGCCCCCGTATTCGGTAATGGCGTCGTTCATACAATCGAAGTAGCCATTGAGCACGCGGACCAGCGTGGATGCGGGCAAACGTTCGCTGAGAGCCGTAAACCCAGCAAGATCCGCGAACAGCACGGTCACTTCCTTCACTTCACCCGCGAGCGGGTCGTCACTGCCGATTACTTTCTCGACTAGCGGATGTGGTGCGAAACGAACGAAAGCACGCTGAAGGCGATCGAGATTGGATAGGGCCTCTTCAAGGCGCGACTCAAGCCGGATCAACTCGCGTCGCGAGTGCATCCAGAGAGCGCCCAAGACGACTAACGCCGCAACAAACGCAATCGCGATCAGCGGTGTCATCTGGACGGCTCAAGCACGAGGGCGAGACGGGCCACGGCATTGGCCAGTGCCGCCGTACCCACGAAATCCACAAACTGGGCCACGGTAATCCGCTCAAGAAGTTTTCGGGCGCGGCGCTGAAGGTCAGCGGGCCGGTATCGAATGGTATGCCGCGCTTCACCCAACAGGGTCGCCTCGACTGGATCGAGCGCCGGAGAATCCAGATGCGTGAGGGCCTGGTCGTAGTCCGTCGGATCCAAGCCGTGTTCAGCTGACACTCTGCGTGCCTCGCCCTCGGTGAACGGACACCCCAGCGCGCGGCCAATCACGCCGAAGATCAG
>VFKU01000415.1 GCA_009885415.1 Rhodothermota bacterium | reverse complement strand
CGCGCCGCGACCTCCGGGTCCTGCACCGCGATCGCGCCGCCCTCGAAAGTCGTGAGGTTCTTGATCGCATAAAAACTAAAACAGGTGAAGGGGCCCAAACTTCCAATCGGCCGGCCCTTGTAGTGCGCGCCGATCGCGTGGGCCGCGTCCTCGATCACCGGAATGCCGCGTTTTTTCGCCAAGGCATAGATGCCGTCGAGGTCGCAGGCCTGCCCCGCCATGTGCACAGGAATGATCGCGCGCGTGCGCGGCGTGATCTTCGCCTCCAGCGTCGCAGGGGTCACATTGAGCGTATCGCCGTCAATGTCCGCCATCACCACCTTCGCGCCCATGCTCATAATCACGTTGCCGACCGACGGCCACGTGAGCGGCGAAGTGATCACCTCGTCGCCGGGCTGAATCCCAAGCTGCGCCAGGCACAGATGAATCGCCGCGGTGCACGAATGCACGGTCACCACGTCACGCGCGCCGACCAACGCCGACAGACCCTTCTCGAAGGCGGGAATCGCCGGGCCCGACGTCACCCACCCGCTGCGGATCGCGTCGAGCGCGGCGCGTTCCTCTTCCTCGCCCAAGACGGGCTTCGCCAGCGGGATGAAGCGCGGCGCGAAGGGTTCGCCGCCTTCGTCCGGCAGCAACTCGAGCAGATGCTTCATCCGCCGGACGTTGTAATAATCCTCCGCAAAAGGATCAATCGCCGGGTCCGCGCGAAGCTCACGCTCCACCTCGCGCACGCCCTGCTCCGCGTCAAACGCACACTCAAATCCGAGCCGGTCGTGCAGTTTCTTGAACGACACATGGTAGCTGCGCAGATCGTCGTCGTCTTGCGTGAGATTCAGCTTCGTCCCCGGGATAGTCGCCGCGACGATCTCACCCAAGCGGCGAATCTGGAGATTAATCGCGTCGCTGCCGACATTAAAAACCTCGCCCACCACCTTCTCGGCCGGCAGCTCAAGAAAATCCGAAAACAGCCGGGCCATGTCGTGCACATGGATGAACGGCCGCCACTGCTTCCCGCCGCCCAACACGTTCACCTGGCCTTTACGCACGGCCGTTGCAGTCATCAGGTTGATGGCGAGGTCAAAGCGCATGCGCGGCGACCAGCCGAAGACCGTCGCGGCGCGCGAGATCACCGGCTCCAATCCGCGATCCATCAGGCCGAGGACGATCTTCTCCGCCTCGATCTTGCTCTCCGCGTAGGCCGAGACGGGGTTCGTCGGGCTCTCCTCGTCGAGCACATCGAAGACGCCGCGGCCGTACACCGAACACGACGACGCGAGCACGAAGCGCCGCACGCCCGCAGCCACCGCACGCTCCGCGATCTGCCGCGTGCCTTCCACGTTCACGTCATGCGTCAGGTGCGGATGCAGGTCGCAGGAGGGGTCGTTCGCGAGGCCCGCCAGGTGCACGATTGAATCGATACCCCTGAGCAGATCCGGATGACGATCCAAGTGCCGGATGTCCCCCTGTACCACCTCGCACTTCGCGCCGAGCGATAGGCCCGCCAGCGGCGCCTCGCCGAAACACATCCGATCGAACACGCGCACCGTGTGGCCGCGCCGGACCAACTCGGGCACAAGCAAACAGCCGACATAGCCCGCGCCGCCGGTCACCAAAACATGCATTGCATTCTCCACGAAGGTCGCACCGATTCGGCAAAGTATATCAATCGCCGGGACGCTCCCGCGAACGTCTCATACCCCTTGCGGCTCCTGCGAAGCGGCGCATCGCCCAGTCACCTACCCGTAGTCTGTCTTGTTGCACTCGCGGCCGTCCGTCTCCGCCCGGACTCTGCGGCGAGTTGACTCCCGCGCCTCCGGCCACTAGGCTATTCCTCGGGGGAATTCCGGAGTGCAGGGGAGCGTCATCCAACTCGATCTGCCGGCCTGGGACGAGCAGGCTCTCGCCGCGCGTCTGCGCGAACTCTGCGCGGCGCGCATCGATCTGCGCCTGACGGACAACGGCTCGACGATGATGAGCTTCCGGCCCGGCACACTGCGACGACCCGCCCAACTCCGCGTGCATCGCATGTTCGCCGGCGCGCCGCCGGAAGTGGTCGAGGCCCTCGCGCACTGGGCGCTCGGCCGACGGCGCGACGCCATGTGCCGCATTCTCGACGACTTCATCGCGGCGAACCACCACCTCGTGCAGCGTCGTCCGGTCGCCGTCGAGCGACTCGAGACCGCCGGCGCGCACCACGACTTACAGGCGTATTACGACGCGGTGAACGCCGCGGAGTTCGCCGACGAAATCGACGCGCCGATCACCTGGGGCCGCTTCCCCGCGCTGCGCCGCCGCCGCTCGATCCGTCTCGGCAGTTACACGCCCGACGATCACCTCATCCGCATCCATCCGCACCTGGACCAAGACTTCGTGCCCGACTTCTTCGTGCGTTACATCGTGTTTCACGAGATGCTCCATGCGCAGCTCGGCATCGAGGTTGCGCCCACGGGCCGGCGCTGCATCCACACGCGCGAATTCAACCGCCGCGAGCGCGACTACCCCGAGTACACGCGCGCGATCGCCTGGCACGACCACCCCGCCAACCTGCGACGGCTATTGCGGCCCGCGGCGAGAATCGCGTGAACGCGATCGCGCCATGACCCGCTGGCTGCGCGT
>VFKU01000033.1 GCA_009885415.1 Rhodothermota bacterium | reverse complement strand
CGATGATCGACGACACCGCCGCGATCCTCTACGCGATGCTCCAACGCGCCACGCTCACCCTCAGCGCCCACACGCTCACCGAAAACACCGAGGCCCAAGGCGAGCGCTACACCTTCCGCAGCACGAAAATGAGCGCCGGGCTGCACGCCTACCTGCGCATCGGCCGCGAACTCCGCGCGTGGCTGCGCCTGCGCCCCGCGCCCGCCGACGCCGAAGCGTCAAAGTTCGACGACGACCTCGAACGCCCTGAACTCAACGCGCAGGGCTACCAGCAATACTACGACCACAAAGGCAACAAGATCGGCCTGCCCAGCCTGATGCACCCCTTCCTCCACGAACTCGACGCCACCGTAGAACACCTCAAACAACACGGCATCAACCTTCCACCGCCGGAGCGCCCGAAACACAATTAGCCACGGATTAGACGGATCGGACGGATCGACATTCGTTAAAGCGAAGGACTCAAAGCGAATGGATCAAAAAATGAATCCGTAAAATCCGTCAGATCCGTGGCTGAGGGCTTGGCGTTTCGCCTCCGCGCCGCAGCATTCTTTTACTTAGGGTTTTTTGCCCTGTATTCTATGGGGTCTGCTGGCGATTGGAAGTTCAGAATGCGCATCGGCAATCCCGAAACCAAGCGCATGGAACGGTGTTTCATAGCAAATACGTTGAGCGCCGGGTTCATTCCTAAACGAATTCAGGCGCGCTGACCATGGACGGAGTGAATACTTGAGCATGCACGAGTCGAAGTCGAAGGGCCCTGGCGTCGTTCGCGTTGTCGTCATCAGCGTAGCGGTCCTCGCGGCAGGGGTGCTTCTGGCGGGCCTGCTCGCGCGGCAGAAGAAGCCGCCGGCGAGCGCCGAGATCGCGGAGCGCGCGTTGCGCGTCGAGGTCCAGGCGGTGCATTTCGAAGACGTGCCGGTGATGATCGGCGGCTTTGGCCAGGCCCGGGCGCGCGACGAGGTGGTGATCGCGCCGGAGGTCTCGGGGCGCGTCTTGCGGGTGCATCCGCAGTTAGAGGCCGGCGGCGTCTTGCGCGCGGGCGAGGAGATGTTCGCTATCGACCCGCGCGATTTCGAGGCGCGTCTGGTGGACGCGGAGGCGACGGTAAAACAGTGGGAATCGTCGGTCGGGCGGCTCGAAAAACAATTCGAGACAGACAAGAAGCGCCTTGGGAATTACGAGCGCATCAAGGAATTGGCCGAGCGTGATTTCAACACGGCGGTCAAACTTTTTGAGAAAGAAAGCATCGAGTCGGAATCCTTCGCGGGCAACAAAGAAGCGACCTACCGGCAGGCCGCGGACGCGTACGACCAGATTCGGCAGACGCTCGATCTTTATCCCATGCGTCTCGACGAGGCACGCAGTTCGTTGACCTCGGCGGCGGCGGCGCGCGATCAGGCCCGGTTTAATCTCGAACGCACGATCGTGCGCGCGCCCTTCGATGCTCGGGTGAAGTCGGTGAACATCGAGGCGGACCAGATGGTCTCGCCGGGGGCGGCGGCGGTGACGCTGGCGGACGACTCGATCCTGGAAATGTCGGTCGCGCTGAACGGGAGCGATGCGCGGCAGTGGCTCCAATTTGAGGAAGGCGCGCCCGGCGAAGGCCGCGCGTGGTTTGCGAAGGTCACGCCGGTGCCGGTGGAAGTGGCGTGGACCGAGGCGCTCGAGAGCAACCAGTGGCTCGGCACGCTGGACCGCGTCGAACGTTTCGACGAGGAGACGCGGACCATCACGGTGATCGTCCGCGTGCAAGGCGCGGAAGCGAGCGCGCCGCGCGAGGGCAGTCTGCCGCTCGTCGAGGGGATGTTCTGCCGCGTTCGCATTCCGGGGCGCGTGGCGAAGGGCGTTGCCAAACTGGCCGCGGAATCGGTCGGCTTCGATCAGGACGCGACCGGCCGCCGGACGGTCTACGTGGCGCGCAAGGATCCCGATTCCGGCCGCTTGTCGCTCGAATCGAGAATCGTGCGCGCGTCGCACGCGGACGGAAATTTCGTCTACGTGGCCGAGGGCGTGCGCGAAGGTGAACTCGTGATTACGACGCGTCTGGTGAATCCCCTCGAGAACACTCCGCTCGAAGTGCAGGAGCCCGGGCCGATCGACACTGCGGCGGCGGGGAATTAGGGCGCGGTCTGCGTGCCGGCCTTATGCTGGTACTCGTCCGCGCGATAGACGGTAACCTGATTGCCGCCGGCACGTTTGGCGTCGTACATCATCGTGTCAGTGAACTGAATGAAAGCGCGGGCCGTGTGCGCGTCTTCGTAGGTCATCAGGCCGATGCTCATCGTGAGCAGATCGAAACGGCGCGCCGCGAAGGACTCTCGGAGACGCTGCGCGATCAGCATGGCGCCGGCCTCGTCGGCCTCGGGCAGAATCACGGTGAATTCGTCGCCGCCGTATCGGAAGCCCAAGTCGACGTGTTCGCGGGTGGACTCGGAGACACACTTGGCCACTTCGCGCAGGACGCGATCGCCTTCGAGATGACCGTGGGCATCGTTGTAGGTCTTGAACTTGTCGATGTCGAGCAGGAGCAGCGAGAGCGGGTGCTTCTGGCGCTTGGCGCGCTCGATTTCCGCTTCGAGGCGCTCGTAGAAATAGCGTAGGTTGTAGAGGCCGGTGAGGCCGTCGCGGATGGTCATTTCCTTGAGCTCGCGCTCGAGGCGTTTTTGCTCGGTGATGTCCTTGCACACGAGGAGCATGGCGGCGGGCCGCCCTTGGGCATCGGGCACCAGCGACACGGACATGCTCACGGGGACGACCTCGCCGCTGCGGTGGCGCATTTCGGTCTCGTAGTTTTGGAGCGGGCGATCGGCGGCGAGCACGCGGCGCACATAGCGCGCCTCCTCGAGTCCGCCGATGTACAGGTCGCCTATGCTGGCCTCGAGGAGGCCGCCTTCGTCGTAGCCAAGCATGAGTTCCGCGCCGCGGTTGGCGAAGTTGACGTCTTCGCCGGCCGAGACGGTGATGATCGCGTCGACGGTGCTGTGGATGAGGCGGTTGAGGTAGTCCTGCGCCTGTTGGAGTTGATCATTTGCGCGCGCCAGATCCGTGGTCGCCTCGCGGACACGGTCCTCGAGGCGTTGGCTGTAGCTTCGGTTTTCCTTTATCAGGCGGCGCTTCTCGAGGGCCCGCTCGACGCAGATGAGCATCTCGTCGAAGTCAAAGGGCTTCATGACGTAGTCGTCGGCGCCGGCGCGCAAGGCGCCGACGGCGCTGCCTGCGTCGGAGCGTCCGGTCATCACGATGATGGCGAGATCGGGCCAAGATTGGCGCGCCGCCTGGGCGAAATCGATGCCGTTCATCTCGGGCATGCCGATGTCGGTGATCAGGAGGTCGGGTTCGGCCTCGCCGAGGGCGGCGACGGCGTCTTTGGAGCTTTGCGCGAGGACACACTCGTAGCCGCGGGTGTTCAGGTGCTCGTAGAGAATGTCGAGGATGACGGCCTCGTCGTCGACGATCAGGACGCGGCTTCCCCCGGCTGCTGCGGCGCTCACCCCCACGCGCTTCTCCCTGTCGAATATCTCCGGCCGCGCGCCGGACTTACAACCATTTCATGACGGCGATCATGACGAAGGTCGAACCGACACCAATCGCCATTTGTATCGAAGATGGCCCGGACTTTTCTCCGTCCTTCTTGCCTTTGGCGAGGGAGTCCTCGACGCCGCGCTTGTTCGCGAGTTTTTTGTCTGTCGTCTTGGCGGCCTTGTTGTCGTTCTGGGCGTGTGTGGTGTCCACGATGATCCCGATGCAGAGACACAGGGCCGCGCAGAGACCGATGATGGCGAGCATTTTTTTCATATTCATGGTGTACCTCTCCCGGAACCAAGAGTTTTCGCCTTCGAGATTCTAACACGTATTGTAAACCGGCGGCGCTTGAAGCGCAAAGGGGCAGACGGCTTTGGCGGCGGGGCCGCAAGCGCAGCGGGCGCAAGGGCTTAGGGCTGGGCGCATTGCCCACGTTGGGCGATTCACGTACCATGGGTGGCCATGAAACACAGCGAAGATTTCGAGGTCCGTTTTTATGAGGCCGATCGGGCGTCGCGCCTGACGCCGGTCTCGCTTTTTAATTATTTACAGGAGACGGCGATTCGTCACGGGGACGCGGTGGGGATGGACGGCGAGGCGCTGACCCGGCTGGGCTATATGTGGATGATGAACCGGCTGCGGCTCAAGATTCTGCGGTATCCGCTTCGGCGCGAGGCGGTACGGGTGGAGACGTGGGGATCGTGCCTGCATGGTCTTTTTGCGGTGCGCGAGTGGCGGGTGACGGACGCGCGCGGCGAGGCGATCGCGCTGGCGACGGGGCGGTGGGTGG
>VFKU01000937.1 GCA_009885415.1 Rhodothermota bacterium | reverse complement strand
CCCACGCCGCGCTGCTCGGCGGCCTGGGGATGGGATTCGGCGGGTCGATCTCGTACATGTATCCCCTCTCGTTTACGATGTCGGGGCATTTTCCGACCATGTACTACGGTTTTCTGACCGTCTTTCTCGAAGGCGGCCTGTGGTGCGCGCTGGGGACGGCGGGTGTCGCGCTTACGTTGACGGCGGATCGTGAGCGGCTGGCCGCGTTGTACAAGCCGCTGATTTTCGTACTCGCCGCGATGTGGATTCACAACTTGATGCACGATCGCATCGAGGGATGGCTCGCCACGCCCGAGCGTGCTGACCTGGACTCCACCTGGCACCGGCAGGAGAGTCCCTTGTATTGGTTTGACGCGGACTGGATGTCGGCACTCTTCGCGCTCTTCGGCGTGTGCGCGTATGACCTATGGAACCGGGCGCTGGTACCGGGGCTTCGGCACAAGTTCGGCCTGCTGCTGCTTTTGCTAGCGCTCGTCGGCGGGGGCGTCGCCGGTTCCCTCATTCAAAAGGGCCTGGAGCGCGCGGGGCTCGTCGAGCAAATCGCCGATGCCCTCGTCGTGCCGCAAGGCGATCTCTCGAAGATTAATCCATCGACCGGACTGCCTTTCGATCCGGCGGACCTGATGACGAATTGGCCGCAGTTCTTCGGGGACTATCCCGAATACGTCGGCCCGCTTGTGGGTATGGCGATCGCCTTCGTGCTGTATTTCGCCTATTACGGGAAGTGGCGCAACGGTTCGGGGCTGTTCGTGTACATGGCGCTTGGCTGGCTCCTTGCGTTTTTGGCGATGCCGGTGCTTGGCAGTATTTTTATGATGGGTGTGGGCGGATTCCGCGCGATGCCGCCGCGCAGCGACGACTGGGCCGGCATCGTGGGCGTCTTTGTGGGCGCGTGTTTGTGGACTTGGCGAAACAATCATAAACCGGTGACGCTCGCGGCGACGCTGGGGTTTCTGCTGGGCGGGCTGGGCTTCACGAGCGCGCAGGTGTTCCGCTGCATCGCGATGATTCCGGGCAACTCGAACCGCCGGCCGGACCACGAATTCGGCGCATTCTTGAAGCATTACCAAGGCGCGAACTGGCACAGCGTTCTCGAGCAGTCGCAAGGATTCTGCCTCGGGTTGGCGATGGTGGTCACGCTGGGCGTGGTCTGGCGCGTACACACGCCGCGCAATTCCGACGAGACGATGCCGAAGTGGACTTCGGTGTTCTCTGCCTTTTTTGTGATGTTCGTGATCACTTTCTTCAACATCTTCAAGAACGTGGAGACGTGGACAGAGGGGAAAGCGCCGCTCGTGCCCGCGTCGATGAAGGCGCCGCTCATCCGCTTCATCGAGTTGGACGCGGCGACGTGGTTCAACTTCGTGTGGTGGGCGGCCGCGCTTGCGGCGTTATTCGTTTTCACCACGCACACCCGCCGCCGCCTGCCGCTGCTGTCGGGCCCGCCGGCGGGCCGCGGCCAGATCATGTACCTGTGCATCCTCTGGCTGATGGTCATCATGAACTTCACCCGCGCCCTGCCGTTTCCCGAGGGCCGGCTGATCACGGAGTGGATGGTCGCCATGAACGCCTGTCTGGCGACGGCGCTGTTCCTGACGCAGCGGACGGAGACCTACGACCCGCTCTCCTTGCCGCTGCGCCCCCTCCCCCGCTTGCGGCGCCTCTGGACGGGCGGGCTCTCCGGGGCCATCGCGCTG
>VFKU01000749.1 GCA_009885415.1 Rhodothermota bacterium | reverse complement strand
CGCCACGATCGGGATCGCGGGCAAGACCCGTGGTACGGTGGCCCTTGTCTTTCCGACGAGCACCGCCATTCGGATTGTGAACCGGCTTCTGAGCACAGAGCTGAAGGTCGTAGACGATTCAGTCTCCGACGGGGTGGGTGAGCTCGTCAACATCGTGGCGGGCAGCGCGAAGGCGGAGCTGTCGGCGGATCTCGATGAGCCGCTCTCCTTGAGTTTACCGACGGTGGTGCGCGGGAGCGAATTCGAGTTGAGTCAGCCGTCGAATTGCCGATGGCTCGATGTTCCTTTCACCACGGAATTCGGCCCCTTCATTTTGAAGGTTGTGTTGAGTTCCGATTCCGGAAAGTAATTGATTCAAGGGGGGCGATGCGATGAAGGCGCTGGTGGTGGACGATTCCGCGGTGATGCGAAAGGTGCTCACTGGGGCTTTGGCGCGCGCGGGGATCACGGAAGTCGATCAGGCGGAGGACGGCGATAAAGCAGTTGAAGCCGTTACGGCCGCCGACTACGGTTTAATCTTGATGGATTGGAACATGCCGCGCGTCTCCGGATTGGATGCGGTGAAACAGATTCGGGCATTGGGGAAGACCGTCCCAATTATTATGGTCACGACGGAATCCGAGAAGAGCCGAGTGGTGGAAGCGCTGAAAGCCGGCGCATCGAACTATATATTGAAGCCCTTCGAGCCTGCCGCAATTGCCGAGAAGATTAAGTCGGTATTGCCGCAGGCATAGGAAACGCGACACCTTTTGGGGCTGCCTCTCTCGAAGTCCTTGGGAGAAGCCGTTTCAGCGAAGTATTTTGGCTTCAATGGGGGTGCATTTTTGCCGTCCCGGACGATTCTCGTCCGCCAGGGTGCCCCCTTCTGGCTTGTGCGCGAGTCTGAATCCGAACTTTCGAACTGCCTCCCTCGATATATCATCACTCGAAATCCGCGTATTGATGCAATTTGCTTGATTTTCGGGTTAGCCGTGCTTATAGGGATAATTAGATTTGATGGTATTTGCGGAAATTATCGATTTAGTGTATTATAGGGCCTGTAGGGAAATGAAAGCGGCCATGTCTTTATAGATTTTAGCTGTTTTCAGTATTCAGTTTGTAGTTGTGATATGGCGCGTACGAGTACCGGGGGACGGTGACACGGACGCGCAAATGCAGGGTCGAATCGGGGGGGGCGGGATGGGGGAAAACGACGATATCATCAAGGATTTCCTGGTCGAGAGCGCAGAAAATCTCGACCAGATGGATCGCGACTTCATTACGCTTGAGGAAGATCCATCGAACAAAGAAGTGCTGGCGCGAATCTTTCGCGCGATTCACACGATTAAGGGGACGTGCGGCTTTTTCGGTTTTTCCAAGCTCGAGTCGACCACGCACGTGGGCGAGAACCTCCTCTCCAAACTGCGCGAGGGTGTGTTCAGTATCGACACGGAAATAACCAATGAGCTCCTTCGCCTCGTGGACGCCGTCCGCGAGATGCTCGCGAACATTGAGAAGTCGGGCACCGAGGGCGATGGGGACTACAGCGCGCTGGTCGAGGCGCTCAAGCGCCTCCAAGCATCCCGTGAGGCCTCCGCCGGCGTAAAAGATTCTCCCGCCCCTGTGGCCGCGCCTGCCGCGGCTGTTTCTATCCCTGTGCCTTCGGCGACGGACGCCGCCAGCGAACAAAGTATCGCCGAAATCCCTTTGGGCGAGGCGCTCGTGCGCGACGGGAAAGTATCGCAGGAGGCGGTGGAAGAAGCGCTCGAGCGGCAGCGGGACGGCGATCCGCGCCACATCGGCGAACTGCTGATTGAAGGCGGCCACGCGAAGCCGAATGACGTCGTCGATGCGCTGAAAAAAAAGAACATGGAGCAGTCACAAGCGAAGACGGCGGCGGTTGCGGACAGTTCGATCCGGGTGGATGTGGGCCTGCTCGACCGGCTGATGAATATGGTGGGCGAGCTGGTGCTCGCGCGAAACCAGACGATCCAGTTCGGCGCGGGAATCGAGGACGTGAATTTCCAGGCCGCCACGCAGCGCCTGAGCCTCATCACGACCGAGTTGCAGGAAGGCGTGATGAAGACCCGCATGCAGCCGATCGGACATGTATGGAGCAAGTTCCCGCGCGTGGTGCGCGACGTGTCGGCCTCGCTGGGCAAGAGTGTCCGTCTGGAGATGGAGGGACAGGACACCGAACTCGACAAGACGGTGCTCGAAGCGATCAAGGATCCGCTCACGCACATTGTGCGCAACTCGGTGGACCACGGGATTGAGACGGCGGCCGAGCGCCGCGCCGCGGGCAAACCCGAAGAGGGATTGCTGCTGCTGCGCGCCTTCCACGAAGGTGGCCAGGTCATCATCGAGATCATCGACGACGGAAAAGGAATCAACACCGAGCGGGTCCGGCAGAAGGCGCTGGAACGCGGCCTCGTCACCGAGCAACAGCTTTCGCAAATGTCGGATCGCGAAATCCTCAACCTGATTTTCCTGCCCGGACTGTCGACGGCCGAAAAGATTACCAACGTGTCGGGCCGCGGCGTGGG
>VFKU01000832.1 GCA_009885415.1 Rhodothermota bacterium | reverse complement strand
TTGTCGTAGGCCCGCGCGCTGAAGCCGAGCTGATCGATCGCGCGCTGCAACAGCGTCTCGGCGCCGGACGCGAGCACGCAGAATTCGCGCGTGGCCGCCGCGTCGAGGTGCGCGTTGCACGCAAAGGCCCCGCCGTAGCGCGCGCGTTGCACATCCCGAACGCGTTGCACCGTCTCGCGCACCTCCGCGCTCGTCGGCCCGCTTTTGCCCGCTCCCGCGATCTCGTCGTAACTCAGCGCCGGCACTTCGACGTGCAAGTCAATACGATCCAGCAAGGGCCCCGACAGCCGCGAGGTATAGCGCTGGATCTCGCCGACCGAGCACCGGCATTGCTTTTTCGGATCGGTTCGGTAGCCGCAGGGGCACGGGTTCATCGCGGCGATCAGCATGAATCGGCTCGGGTAGGCGACGGAGTAATTCGCGCGACGGATGTGCACCATTCCCTCTTCGAGGGGCTGGCGCAGCACTTCGACCGACGCGCGGTTGAACTCCGGCAATTCATCGAGAAAAAGCACGCCGTTGTGCGAAAGGCTCACCTCGCCCGGCATCGGCCGCGTGCCCTGCCCGCCGCCGCAGATGGACACCGTCGTCGCCGTATGGTGCGGCGCGCGAAAGGGCCGCTCGAGAATGATCCGCCGCCCGTTCAGTAACGACCCCGCCACGCTGTAGATGCGCGTCGTCTCCAGCGCCTCCTCAAAGGTCATCCGCGGCAAAATGCCCGGCAGCCGCGAGGCCAGCATCGTCTTGCCCGTCCCCGGCGGGCCGATCATCAGTAAGTTGTGCCCGCCCGCCGCCGCCACCGTCAGCGCCCGCTTCACATGCGCCTGCCCGCGCACCTCAGAGAGATCGCCGACAGTGCTACGCCTTTCCTCCGCAAGCGCCGCAAGGTCCGTCCGCTCCGGCACGATGTCCAGCCGGCCCGCGAGAAAGGCCGCGGCTTCGTCCAGCGTGTGTACGCCGATGACGTCGATGCCCTCGACCACGCCCGCTTCCTCGGCGTTCTCCGCCGGCAGCACGATGCCTTTCAGGCCCGCCTTGCGCGCGCCGATCGCCATCGACAACGCGCCGGCCACGGGCCGCACCGATCCATTCAGCGCCAGCTCACCCGAAATCGAATACTCCGCGAGCAGGGTACTGCGAAGTTGGTCCGTCGCCGCGATGATCCCCAACGCGATCGGCAAATCGAGCGCGCTCCCCTCCTTGCGAATGTCCGCCGGCGCGAGATTGATCACCGTGTGCCCGCGCGGCGCGCGAAACCCCGAATTCTTCACCGCCGCCAACACCCGCTCGCTACTCTCCTTCACCGCCGTGTCCGGCAGCCCGACAATGATCACCTTCGCCTGCATCCCCGGCGACGCGTCCACTTCGACCGCCACCGGAATGCTGTCGATCCCCAAGATCGCGCAACTCTGTACCCGGGCAAGCATGCCGACTAGCTTAGCAATTCACCGCCGCGCCAGCCACCTCCGCGATGCCTTCGCGGGAAACTGACGAGATTCCTTCCGCAAGTCGAGCGGCGTGACCGGAGGGGGCAAGCAGAGCGCGCGCACGATCGCGTCGACCACGCCCCGCTCACCCCGCCGAAGATGTCCGGATGCCCGGAGAGCATCTCGTGCAGCAGCGTCGTGCCTGAGCGCGGCATGCCCACGATGAACAAAGGGGCAGGGCGGACCGAAGAAGACCTCTTCGAGGCCACCGCACGCGCCTGGTTTCGTCACTGTTTCGTATTAAATTCTCTAATCGCATCAGATTCTGAGAAGGTCCGATAACGATGACAAGTAGACGCACGAGAATAATGTACCCTCGCAAAACTTAGGGATCACTGAGGATCGATCACACGCGCCTTGTCCGTCGGCCACCCGATCGCCAATAATGATGTCAGGTGTACCTGACATGCGCCGCATCGGCGCCGAAGTAAATCAAGAATGCAAAAGACCTTCGCTTCGCTGCTCGTAACGCTTGCCGTGAGCGTCATGGGCATTCCCGTGGCCTACCTCGTCGGCCAACGCAGCGCCGAGCACGACATCCAGCAGCGCCTCATCGAGGAACGCGCCCGCGCGCGCGCTGAACAGCAGGCGCTCATCTCCGACCTGCGCGCCGGCCTCGCCCCACCGCCCGCCGCGGCGAACGCGCCGCTCGCGGACTCGGCGCCCCCGGCCTCAGCGCCCGCCCCGAAATCTCCACAGCCGACAGAAGAAACGCCAGCTCCGGTGGCAGAGGCAACCTCGGCCACCCCCCCCCTGCCCGCCATCCCGCGGGAGTCCTTCGACGCCGTCGCGCTCGGAGTTACCTATCCTGAAGCCGCGCAAAAATTAGGCCGCGAGGGCCTGCCTGCGCTCACCATGGAAGACGGGCTCGGCTCGCTCACGCGCCAGTACGTCTGGCAATGGATCGGGCCCCAAGGAAAACCGGGGCGCGCGACGCTGCGCTTCGTGGACGGCTCGCTCACCGAGAAGAATTTCAGCGAGTAGACCGCCCGAGCGGCGTCAAATCCCAATAACACCGGGTCTCTCGGCCGATTCCCCAGCATTGACAATCGATCGGCAGAGGGATACATTCGATGTCTTCAGTCCGATCGATACGCCATCACCCGTCCGAACCAGCCTTGCGGAGAGAAGACCATGAGCACTCGAATGTTTTGCGTAATAATTGTATGTACCTTGGGCCTGTCGATCGCCGCGAACGCGGAACGCTGGGACCCCACGCCGATCGCCGGTCACGAAGACCTCGGCGACAAGACCCGCGTCCCGATCGTTTTCGTACACGGACAGAACGGCGCGGGCGATCAATTTGAACGCCAAGCGATGCACTTCACCAGCAACGGCTACCCGGCGAGTTGGGTGGTGGTCTTCGACTACAACACGGCGGGAGGCTTCTCTGGGCGCGGCGCCGCGGGCGCGCCGCCGCCCCGGACCGAGCGCCCCAAAGGCCCCTACACGACCTCGACCACGGAAGATATCGACCAATTCATTGACGCCGTGCGCGCGCGGACGGGCTTCGACAAAATAAATCTCGTCGGCCACTCGCGCGGCACCTCGGAATCCGCGGCGTACCTGTCCGACCCGAAGCGTGCCGCGAAAATCGCGCACTATGCGAGCATCGGCGGCGGGCCCGCGACCAATCCCAACGGCGTGCCGTCGATCGCCATCAGCGGCCTAGGCGATCTGCGGCCGGGCCCCGTCGCCTCCGACGGCGGCGTGGTCGGGTGGATGCCGGACTACCAAGACCACGTGATGGTCTGCACGAGCGACGAGAGTTTTTGGGCCTTGTATACCTTCTTCAACGACGGCAAAAAGCCGGCGGCGCTGCGCATCGCGCCGGAGGAAAAACCGCAAGTCGGCGGATACGTCAAGAGCTACATCAATAACATGCCGCTCGAAGGCGCCAAGGTTGAAGTGTGGGAAGTTGCGGAAAAGACCGGCTTTCGCGCCTCAAAAAAAACCTTGACCACGCTAAGGGTCAACAAAGACGGGCAGTGGGGGCCCTTCAGCGCGAAGGCCGGACAGCATTACGAGTTCGTCGTCGACGGCACCGCCGCGACTGTGCCCCTACGCTTTTTCCGCACGCCCTTCACGCACTCGAATCGCCTGGTCTATTTCCGCATCGCCGCGAACGCGGAAGGCTACTCGAAGACGCCGTTTAACGACGCGCCGCAGCTTCTGAACGACAAGACCAGCGCCTTCGTCGTCCGGCACCAAAACGGCTCGCTGGTGCCGGGCGTCATGACGCTCAAGATCAACGGTACTGACCTGATCGTCGACCCCATTCTCCCGACGACCGCAGGGCCGCGTCAGAATCCCACCGTGGCCGTATACCTCGCCGATGGAAATAGCAATGGCAAAAGCGACCTGACGCGCATCAAAGGTTTCGACGGGCCCTTCGTGGCGAGTGGAGACGTGTTCGTGGCTGCGAACCCGAAGAAATCCGTCGAGTTCCGGCTCAACGACCAAGTGCTCCACGTACCCGCGCTGCCCGGATCGACCGCCGGCGCGATTAGCGTGATCTTCGAGGACTTCAATAACTGACGCGGCGTAGAACTCAAAGGGCAGCGAGCAGATTCAGGATTTGCCCGGCCGCGCGCGGCGCTTGGGACGGGTGAGCAATTCGCCGCCGCAGTTGGGACATTGGGACGCCATCGCCTCGGCGCAATCGGGGCAGAAGGTGCATTCGTAACTGCAAATCCGCGCGGCATCCTCGTGGCCGAGGGCCTTGCCGCACTTCTCGCACGCAGGCTTCATGTCGAGCATATCGAGGCCTCCCTGCACGTCCCGCGCGACATGCGCATCGCCGCGCCTGCGGGTCAGCGCTGCGCGAGGACTTCGCCGCGCATGTACGCGATCGTCGGCACGAGCCCTTCGCGCAGCGGGACCTTCGGCTCCCAGCCGAGGATCGTGCGCGCGCGGGTGATGTCCGGCTTGCGCTGGCGCGGGTCGTCGATATACGGCAACGGCACGTCCTTAAGCACGCTCTTGCTGCCGGTCATTTCGAGGACGATCTCCGCGAGTTCGCGGACCTTGAACTCGCCGGGGTTGCCAATGTTCACCGGCATGACCTCGTCCGAAAGGAGCAGCTTGTAAATGCCCTCGATCAAATCGGAGACGAAACAAAAACTCCGCGTCTGATTTCCGCCACCGTAAAGCGTGAGCGCTTCGCCGCGGAGCGCCTGGCTGATGAAATTGGTGACGACGCGACCGTCGTCGGCGCGCATACGCGGGCCGTAGGTGTTGAAAATGCGCACCATGCGCGTCCGCACGCCGTATTCGCGATGAAAGGCCATTGTCACGGCTTCGGCGTAGCGCTTGGCTTCGTCGTAGACGCTACGCTCGCCGATCGAGTTCACGTTGCCCCAGTAGTCCTCGGTCTGGGGATGGTGCTCGGGCGGCGGGTCGCCGTAAATCTCCGAGGTGCTCGCGAGCAGAAAGCGCGCGCCTTTGTCGCGGGCGAATTCGAGCGCGCGGTGCGTGGCGAAGGAGCCGGCGCGAAGCGTCTCGAAGGGAATCCGCCGGAAATCCGGCGGGCTGGCCGGGGACGCGAGGTGCAGCACGCAATCCACGGCGCCGTCGATCGGATAAGGATCGCAGGCGTCTTGCTCGATGAACTCGAAGCGGGGATGGCTCGAGAGATGGTTGATGTTCTCCGCGCGGCCGGTGATCAGGTTGTCGATGACCACCACCTCATGGCCGTCGGCGAGCATGCGATCGCTCAGGTGTGAACCCAGAAACCCGGCGCCGCCGGTTAACACCATCCGCATGCCCATCTCCTCACCGCAAAGAGGGCGGCATTATGACACTCAGCCGAAGAAAGGCACAAATCCCCCAGCTTCTCAGAAACTCGGGGCAGTGATCGCTTCCATCGCCACGCCCTATTGATTCGCATATACTGTTGCATCGGAATTCGGGGGGGCATGTGATGCAGGAACGCCGCAGTGGGGTCCGCCGCCAGGGCGACCGCGAGTTATACGAACTCATCGAGAAGAAGACGGGCATCAAACCCGCGCAACTCGTTCGCGAGCGTAAGCTGCGCCGCGCCATCCGGCACACGTGCCGGGCCGTGCTCGAGTTGGACGTGAAGCATTCGCCGGGGCAGACGGGGGTCTGGGAGTCCGATCGCCACCAACTCAAAGCGCGCGTGCTCGATCTCAGCGAGGGCGGCGCGTCGCTCTTCTGCAAGCACGACCCCGGCCGCGGCTCGCGGGTGCGCGTCGGCGTCAAGCTCTACGACGGCATGAGCATCGAGGCGGAGTCGGAGGTGCGCTGGACCTCGTATAAAGATCAGAAGGAAGGCTACGCCGTCGGCGTGCAATTCGTCTCGATGGACGAGCGCAACCAGCGCCGCTTGCACAATTTCCTCGCCGACCTTGACGCTACGCTGGGGATGGGGCTGGAGGTTGGGGGCGAGGAGCGGTAAGCCTCACTGCCCCAAGCACGGTTCTTGCCCAAATCAGTTGGATCGCATTCCTCAGCACACCTCTTCTACAAACCATTACCCAAAGCACACTCATTCTTTGTTTTGCGGAGCTATCCTCCGCCTGACGAAAACGGAGAAACCGAGATGCATGCTCTTCTTAAGCGTTTCCATGCGACCGACGGGAAGATTGGTTATATCATTTTTTGGCTGCTGGGTGTTCCAATCCCCCTCCTGTTATTGGTGTTCGTGCTGCGCGGGTGCAATTGATCGCTCAGGCGAGAGTTCAGCGCGCAATCAAGAACCGAAACAGACGAGCCACAAACTCCTTGCGTTCACTTCCCCGCGAGATATTTGTCGAACCACGCCGTAAGCGCGGCGGCCGCTTTTTGACCCTGTTCGCCTTTGAAGCCGTGGCCGGCGCCGGGCATGGTGATGAAATCCGTGGGGACGCCCGCTTCCTTGAAGGCGGCGAAGATGATTTGGCTGGTGCTGATGGGCACCGTCTTGTCCGCGTCGCCGTGGACGAGGAGCGTGGGCGCGTCGTCCTTCGTGACGAGGAGGATGGGCGAGACCGCGTCGGCCTGGGTCTTGTCGAAGTCGAGCGCGGGATATTTTTCGTTCGGCCCGGCGAGTGTGCGCAGATCGACGGGAGGGTAATATGCGACCACGGCGGCGACACGACTCGATTCGCGATCGACGGGGTCCTCGGCCGTGGCGTCGCCCTCGTCGCTCGCGGTGCCGAGCATGAGCGAGAGGTGGCCGCCGGCACTCGAGCCGTAGACGCCGATCTTATTCGGGTCGATGCCGAGGTCTTTGGCGTTGTGCCGGAGGTAGCGCACGGCGCGGCGCATGTCGGCGACGGCGTCGGGCACTTTGAAATACGGGCTGCTGCCATGGCGCACGACGAAAATCGTATAGCCCTTGTCGGTGAGCTGGGTGAGGCGGCCGCCGCCCGTGCGCGAGTCGGCCATCGCCTTGTCGAGGTCGAAGTAGTCCGAGACCCATCCCCCGCTCACGACGTTGATCAGACCGATGCCATTCGATGCGGCCTCGGGCTGGATGATGTCGAAGGTCAACGCCATCCCCGCCTTGTGGCCGTAGACCACGTCCTTGGTGAGGATGTAGCCGTCACCGGCGAAGGCCGGCAAGGCC
>VFKU01000830.1 GCA_009885415.1 Rhodothermota bacterium | reverse complement strand
TCGAACGCAGCACTTCAACGGCCGGAATGCGGCTGTTGCCCTTCGCCGATTTCATCAGGCGTTGAGAGACGACTGCTTTGAGCAATCCGGCGAGCTGAATGCGGATTGATTTTTGCTGATAAGGCGGAAACGCTGAAATAATGCGCGTTAAAGTTTCCGAGGCGTCCAGCGTGTGCAGAGTTGAAAGGACGAGATGGCCCGTTTCGGCGGCAACCAGGGCGGTTTCGATGGTTTCGAGGTCGCGCATTTCGCCGACGAGGATCACATCCGGGTCCTGCCGGAGCACATACTTGAGCGCGTCGATGAAGCTGTGCGTGTCTTCGCCGACCTCGCGCTGATCGACGATGGCCGTCTTGTGCGTGTGGACGTACTCGATCGGGTCCTCGACCGTGATGACGTGGCAGGCGCGGGTATCGTTGATGAGATCGATGAGTGCCGCCTGGGTCGTCGTCTTGCCGTGCCCCGTCGGCCCGGTCACCAGCACAAGCCCCTGCTGACGCTCCGCCAGGCGCGAGAATTGATCGGGCAGACCCAGATCCCGCAAGGCCGGGATCTTCTCCGGAATCGGACGAAACGCGGCCGTGATTGCCTGCTTCTGCGAATACACGTTCACGCGAAAGCGCTGCTTCTTGCCGACCGCCAGCGAAAAATCGAGTTCGAGGTACTCTTCGAAATGCTCGCGCTGATCGGGCGTGAGCAGGTCGTAGATGAGTTTCTTTGTCTGCTCCGGCGTGAGTCCGTCGCCTTTCGTGCGCCGGATTTGGCCGTTCACGCGTAAGGCCGGCGGCGCACCGGCGCTGATGAGCAGGTCCGACGCGCCCTCCTTCGACACGAGGTCGAAGAGACGCTTCATTTCAGCACTGATGTCCCCAGATGGCATGTCGCGCTCCCCCCGGTTGCACGGCTGCGCGAATCATAACCCAGGGGTGGGGGAGATGCAATGCGATTCCGGGCGCAGACGCGGCGCTAAACCGCAGCCGGGCGCTCCGCGCCGAAGATTTTCACTTCCTCTTCGAGTTCGATGCCGAACTTTTCGCGGACGGTCCGCTTGCACAGCGCGATGAGATACAGTAGGTCTTTGGCGGTCGCGTTGCGATCGTTGACGATGAAATTGCCGTGCATCTCGCTGATCACCGCGCCGCCGTGACGCGTGCCCTTTAGGCCGCAGGCCTCGATCAGCCGCCCGGAATGATCGTTCGGCGGGTTCTTGAACACGCTGCCGCACGAGTTGCCCGGCGGCTGGGTGCGCT
>VFKU01000478.1 GCA_009885415.1 Rhodothermota bacterium | reverse complement strand
CAAGAGCGGCCGCGGTCTGCGGTGTGTCGTTCGGTTGTTCCGGGATCATTATCGGGCCCTGTTCGCTTGTCGTTCGGTCAGGTTCAGTTCGCGCGCTCGCTCACGGATATTGAAATACTTGTCCGGCACGGGCTCATTCAGGCGCACATTACGCATGGTGAAGGTCATGCGCGTTTCTTCGGTCGGAAAGGTGGCCTCGACGAGCGTGGGGAAAAGCGCGCCGTCGACGTTCGTGTAGTTGTCGAGCGTCGTGATCGCTAGGACCTCCCCCGTATCCGTCAGGCGTGTATCTTTTCGCGCGACCCACGAGGGCTTTTGCGCATTTACGCGGACGAGCTCCAGCACGCGTCGCGGCCGATCGCCGGCGCCGATGGAGAGCGCCGCCGTTTCGGTCGCCGGATCGAAAGCGATCACGCGCGCGTCGCGCTGCTCGATCGCGCCCCAGTCCTCCGGGAGAAACATTTCGCGCGCGATGTCGGAGGGAGACACGGAAAAAGGGATGTCCTCGAAGACTTCGCCTTCGACCTGGTAAAAGCTTTGGTCGCGGCTGCCGGGGAACTCCATGAGGAATTCGGGGCCGACACAAGCGAGTTTGAAGACGGGGATGTTCGTCAACTGCTGGTTGCCCTGCACATACAAATCGGCGGGACGCCGGAATCGGATGCTCCCGCGGAACTGTTTGATTGCTTCGAATTCGGGCGACGCAATGACGAAGGTTCCGCCAGCGCGAAAACTCTGGATTCGCGCATCGTTCCGGGCCAGATCGTCTAGTATTTCGTCGACTTTTGGCGCGCCGGCCGGCAGCGACACTCGGTCCGCGTGCTCGCCCAGTCCGGCGCAGCTCGCGGAAAGCACGAGGAAGCCGACCGCGAGAATTTTGGTGATGGTTCGCGCCATGGAGCTAAGAATTCCCCGGTAGCGGCGAGGTTGCAACGGTCTTGGACCGTGTGTTACTCTTTGCCGCTCTTTGAGTTAGAGAGTATAGCACCTGAAGCCTAACCCACGAAATCGTGCGAGGATACATTTATGTCACGCCAATGCGACTACAGCGGCAAGAAGCGCCAAATGGGCAAGACGATTGTCCGCCGAGGCAAGGCGAAGAAGCAGGGCGGTGTCGGCCAGAAGGTGACCGGCATCAACAGCCGCGAATGGCGCCCGAACTTGCAGAAGATTAAAATCGTCGATGCGAACGGGACGGTGAAGACGGTTCGCGTTTGCGCGCGCTACATCAAGGCCGGCAAATTCGCCAAGGCTACCCGCGGCCGCAAGAAGGTTGGCCGCCCCGCCGCGTCTTGAATTTTTCCGCGCGTCACGCGCGGCTAAACACGAAGATGTGCGTGACGCTGAGGGGCCAGGCTCGGCCCGCCATTCTCCAGCCGATCAAGTTGATTCCTTGAAGTAGGCGCTGCGCCGCCCCCAACAGGCCTCGTGATCGCCCTT
>VFKU01000287.1 GCA_009885415.1 Rhodothermota bacterium | reverse complement strand
GTTCGAAGCCGGCCTGGGTCGGTTCGGAGAGGCCGGTGCCGAAGTCGGGTCGATCGACCGAGTTGGCCTTCGATTTTGGCGCGGCGGCGACGAGTGCGGCGGCCTTGCGTCTGGCATCGGGCGACGAATCCGAGGAGCGCGCCCGGACGCGGCTGTTGATGCGTCTTCGGAAGATGCACGGATTGCCTCACAAGATTGCGCAACTGATGGCCCTGGGCGATGTTGCTGAAGAGACAGCGGCGCTGCCGCAGGAACCTTCGGCCACGCCGCCGCTTTCACTTTTGCGCGTCAGGGAGATTCTCAGGGAGGAACTCGGCGAGAGAGTTTTTTTTCGCCTGGTGGGCCTCGAATCAAGCGCGACGCCGGCCTCGATCGGGCAGGTACACCGGGGCCTCCTGAACGATGGCACGCGCGTGGCGGTGAAGGTGCAGTATCCAGGTGTGCGGGACGGGATCGAGACGGATCTCGGGGCGGTGGGTTGGCTGGCGCGTCCGTTTGGGAATTTGCGCCGGGATTTTTCGCTCGACGCGTACCGCGCCGAGCTGCGTGAGATGTTGTTGGCCGAGACGGACTATACGATCGAGGCGGAGAACCTGCGGCGCTTTGGGCAGCGGGTGGCGCAGTGGGACGGCGTCGTGGTGCCGCAGCCCCTGGACGGGATGTGCTCGGCGCGGGTGCTGACGATGACGTGGGTGGAGGGGGATCCGGTCGGCGTCTGCCGTAATTGGCCGCGCCACGAACGCGCGTACGCCGCACAGCAGCTTTTGCGTTTTTTCCTTTCGTGCCTCCTGGACTGGAGGGAGATTTATGCGGACGCCCATCCGGGCAATTTCCGTTTCCAGCGGACGAACGGCGATCCGGTGCTCGGGATTTTGGATTTTGGCTGCCTGCGCACGATTGACGGCGGGACGGGCGAGGCGCTCTCGCGGATTATCGACGCGGTGGCCCGCGGCGGTTTGGATGAATACTCCGATGCCGACTTCGCGGAGATGTACGCGGCGGCGGGGTTTGACTACGACCGTATCGAGCCGATGAAAGCGCGCCTTCGCGCGCTCTCGGCCTTGTTGTTCGAACCCTTTGCCGCGGCGGCGCCCTTCGATCCCGCGGAATGGAAGCTCGGCGAGCGCGCCGCAGTCATTCTGGGGGACGATCGTCTTTCGTTTCGGACCGCCGGTCCGCCCGCGCTATTGGCGTTTATTCGCGCGTATTACGGGTTGATTCAGCACTTGCTGGCGCTCGATGCGCCGGTGTCCTGGCGCGAGGTCTATGCAAAAGTGCGGCGGGAGACTGCGCCTGTTGCGCGGGTGGAGATTGCGCCGCGCGTGGCGTCTTCGGTGAGCACGCATCTGCGGATTCGGGTGGAAGAGCATGGACGGCTCAAGGCGGACCTGACGATGCGCGGGCATCTCGCCGGCGAGCTTCAGGACTTGGTGCCGGAGAGCGTGTTGGAGACGGTGGCGCGGCGGGGCATCGACCTCGAGGCGCTGTCGCAGCGGGCGGCCGAGAGCGGCTTCACGGCGCAGCGCCTCTTCGACGCGGACGAAGGCCCGAAAACGGTCCGGGTATGGCTGGAGTGAGAGCGGTAGATTTTGCGTGAGTGTGGGTAAGCGACCTGCTGGGAGGCAGGGGAAGGGGGTACGATGCGGGCCTTGGTGGTCGACGATTCGCGGACGATGCGGCGGATTGTGAAGTCGCTCATCGTGGGAATGGG
>VFKU01000245.1 GCA_009885415.1 Rhodothermota bacterium | reverse complement strand
TCCAACCGGGATCTGGCTCACATCAAAACCCTTCATAATTCCGGACACCGCCATGTCCTTTAGTCCTGTAACCATACTGCCACGCAATCCCTCGCGCGGACGAGTCCAATCTCGCACCATTCTTACGAATTGTTCCCGCTCAATCCGGCCGTCGGCTTCCTGCATATATGATTCAACTAATTCGTCTTCCAAGGCATCTCTTCGGCGGTGTTCATTTTCTCGTGTCCACGGTGCGCCCGGCTCTGATTGCTCATACAGGAAATCCAAGTACTCTTCGTCGGTCATCGGCTCTTTTGAAGGCATTATTTAAGCTCCGGCCACCTAACATCATCGTCCGTAATAATACACGTGTCGGGCGTAAATCCTGGCTTGTGCAAGCAACGCGGGGTCATTCCGATTTCTGCTTTGGGCCCGTACGTACGCCGCGATCGGCGTCATGTTCGGACTCTACCCCGCCATGCGCGCCGCGAAAATGGACCCCGTCGAGGCCCTGCGGCACGAGTAGTTCAAACCAAAAAAGTAAGGGGCGGCCGCCCCTACTCCGATTTCTCTTCCTTCACCTTCTCCACCCCCTCCTTCTGAAGCTCAAAGAGGTTGAGGTTGTCGCGCATGAGGCACCAGATGCCGAGCATAAAGACCGGAGGCAACTGGCTCAGGTGCGCCGCGATGGCGTAGGCCTTGGCCGTGTTGATGTCGACGCCGGGGACCGTCATCACCAGCGCGAGCACGATCGGAATGTGGAACTGGCCGACGAAGCCCGGCGTGTTCGGCGCGGAGATGAACACCGCGAGGATCGCCTGCATCACTACCGGCGTGTACCATGGAAAGTCGATGTGAAACGCCGCCATTCCGATCGCAAGCCCGACCAGGTTCAGCCCCCACGTGACCCACGACCAGCCGATGCTCTTCGCCATGTCGGAGGGTGAGCGAAACACCTGCAAGCCGTCGGCGAAATGGTTGATCATGCCGTTGACGAAGTCCGCCACGCGCTTCGAGAACAGTCCGAAGACCTTCGTCGAGATCCACAGCACCACGCCGCGGTTCGTGTACAGCCCGACAAAACCCGCGATCAGCACCGCCAAGAAAACGCCCGCGCCGATCGCGCCCGCGCGATACTCGCTTTGGGTGAAGCCGATGGGCCCGTCCGTGCCGAAAGTCTCCGCCGGAATGCTCACGCCGCCGACCGGTTGGAACGCGAGCAGCGAGACGACCATGACCACGATTAAGCCGAAGAGATCGGTCAATCGATCCACGGCGACGAAAGCGAAAGCCTTTGAAAACGGCACCCGTGTCAAGCGCGTAAGCACCAGCGCGCGCACCGCTTCGCCCGCGCGGCCGGGCAGGACGAAGTTCGCCAGGAACCCGATCTGCGTCGCGCTGAACATCTGCCGAAACGTCGCCGGGTGCACCGCGCGCACGATGTAGCCCCAGCGGATGACGCGCGCAGGGTGCGCAAGAAAATACGCGAAGAGCGATAGCGCCAGCAGGAAATAGTTCGCGCCACTGAGCGCGTGGCCCACTTCCTCCCAGTTCGTTTTGCGGAAGAGCAGCCAGACCGTGAGCACACCGAACGCAAGGCCCACGACTCCGAAGATGTACTTCTTCATGCCGCCCGATCAAAGCGGCGGGACGCCGCTTCCACGTTGAGCACTTCGAGTTGGATCATCAGGCCGTGCCTGCGGCGAGCGGCGCGCCGATGCCACTCTCGACGTATTGTTCGATGTTTTCGCGCAGCGTCTTGAGGATCCACGCGCGCTTGGCGTCGTCGCTCTCCAGCAAGGTCGCGCGGAATCCGTGGTGCGTGCATTGGAACCCGGTCAGCGGCACGACCACGATGCCCGTCGCGCCCATGAGGTAATACACGAAGCGCTTGTCCGGCTCGACGCCGGCGACCATCTGCTCGATGCGCCGGCGCACGCCGTCATTCTCGATCTTCAGTTTCTGGTGCCCGTTCAGGATGCCGTCCTTGAACATGACCGTGTAGTAAAACGCGCCGCGCGGTTTATTCACGATCACGTGCTCACACCCGGCGAAGGCCTCGGCCACTTCCTCGGCGCGCGCGGCGAACATCGCCTCGCGGCGCGAGAGGTGCGCCGGGTAACGCGCATCGCCCATCACGAGAGGAATCGACATCTGCGGCAGCGTCGTGCTCGACACTTCGAGGCGCTTGGCCGCGAGCAGGCTGTCGACATACTTGGCGAAGTTCGGGTCGCGGTCCTTGTTTAATATCTCGAGCCAGCCGCAGCGCGAGCCCGGCCAAGGGTATTCCTTGCTGATGCCGCGCATGGCGATGCCCGGCACTTCGCCGATCCACTCGCTCATGTGCAGGCGCGGCTGGCCGTTGTAGACAATCTTCGAATAAATCTCGTCCGCGATCAGGAAGATGTCGAACTCATGCGCGATCGCCGCAATCTCTTCGAGGATTTCGCGCGGGTAGACGGCGCCGGTCGGGTTGTCCGGCGAGAGCAACAAAATCCCCGCGATCGAATCGTTGTACTTCACTTTGTTGCGGATGTCCTCCACATCGGGCATCCACCCGTTGTACGGGTCGAGATTGTAGGTGACGTGGTTGTAGCCCGAGTGCGCGGCCTCGGCGCTCGAATGCGTGCTGTACGCCGGCGACGGCCCCAGCACCCGCGCCTCGCGCCGCAAAAAGCCGTAGACCTTGGCCACCGCGTCGCCCAGCCCGTTGAAGAACATGATGTCGTCCGGCGTCACCCGCGCGCCGTCGCGCTTGTTCACTTCGGCAGCGAGAAATTCGCGCGTCTCCGGCACGCCGCGCGTGTCGCAATAGGCCCACGACTTCGGG
>VFKU01000883.1 GCA_009885415.1 Rhodothermota bacterium | reverse complement strand
TCTCCGGGGCCATCGCGCTGATGTTCGTCTACGCGGTGCTGATCAAGGCGCTCTACGGGGACGCCTCGGTGATCTACTTCCAAGGCGCGCACAAACGCTTCGGCCCCGACGCCGTCTGGCGCACGAAGCCCATCCTCAAAAACGAGGAGCACCGATAGAAACTATTTCAGCGCGCGGATCGCGATGTCCTTGTACCAGCACTCGCTCGGCGCGCCGCCGTGGATTTGCACGGCGATGAGCCCCGTGCGCGGGATGCTATCGTCGGCTTCGGTGTAGTCCACCGTCTGCGTGCCGTTGAGCCACAGCTGGATGCGCGGACCTTCGCAGCGGATGCGGTATTCGTTCCAGTCGTCCTTTTTCAGGATACGCTCAATGAGCGCCTTGTCGGGCTGCACGAGTGTCTTGTTGCGCCGCGATTCGTCATACAAGGCGCCCCAGAAAGTCCAGCCCATGTCGGCCTGGTAGCCGGACATCTCGTAGACCGGCTTTTCGGTGCGCCGGCTGCGCAACTGAATCCCGCCGTTCGCATTGCCCTTGATCTTCACCTTCAGCGTGAGCTCGAAGTCGCCGTACTCGCCCTTGGCGCACAGAAAATCGTTGTGCGGCACCGGCTTGTCCATCGATCCGCCGACGATCGCGCCGTCCTCGATGCGGAAGATGTCGAGATTCCCCTCCCACCCCGCGAAGGTCTTGCCGTCGAAGAGCGAGACGGCTTCTCCCCCGCTCTTTTCGTCGGGGCGCGCCGAGGAGCCAAGCGCGAGAAGCCCGATTAGAGCGAATAGAATTTCACGCGTCGCGCTGGAGCGGATACCAGTTTCGGTCATCGTCCCTGTTCCTTATTTACGGAGGCGAGGGTAGGGCGGGTCATGACCCGCCCTACCCTCGCGACGCGGCTAATACATCCGATTTCCCGTCCCAACCTTCCAGGCTCCACGGCTGCCGCTGCGTGCGATTGAGCATCGTGTTCGCTTCGTCGTTTCCATTGAACTTTTCCGTCGCCGGGTCCCACACGAGTTTTCCACCGCCGAGGCGCAGGCAGATGTTCGCCAGGTGGCAGAGGCTCGCCGAGCGGTGCGCGACTTCCGGCGGTGCGATGGTCGGTTTGCGCGAGTAGATGCTTTCGATGAAGTTCCGCTGGTGATACGCGATCGCCGTGTAGGCCTCACGCTTCGTCGGCGCGCCGTCGAGCAGCGAGATCGGGTCGGCCGTCAGCTTGCCGTCGTCGTCCACGCAGATCCAGCCGCCTTCGCCCTCGAAGCGCACCGATCGCGGCGAGCCGTCGTGCATCTCGAGGGTGAGGCCGTCGGCATACTTCGTCTTCACGTTGTAGTGCATGGGCGTATTGAAGAGGTCGTCCGCCGGCGGAAACTCCGCGTTGCCCTCGAATTCGACCGGCGCGCTGAGATCCTTGTCGACGCCCCACTGCGCAAGGTCATTGAAATGCACACCGATATCCGTCAATTGCCCGCCGGAATAGTCGTAAATCCATCTGAAATTTTGATGGCAACGCTTGGCGGTATACGGCGCCTCCGGCGCTTGGCCGAGCCAGCGCCCGTAATCGAAGCCCTCGGGCACGGGCTGTTCCGGTTGCGGGCCTGCGACGTGGCCCGGTTCGAGATAGGTATGCACCGCGTGAATCTTGCCCAGCTTCCCCTCGCGCGCCGAATCCACCGCATAGCGAAAGCACGGGATGCTCCGGCGCTGCGTGCCGGATTGGTAGACGGTCTTGTAGCGCGCCATTGCATCGGCGACAATTCGGCCCTCGCCGACCGTGAGCGACATCGGCTTCTCGCAGTAGACGTCCTTGCCCGCCTGCGCCGCGGCGATCGAGATCAGCGCGTGCCAGTGGTCCGGCGTGGCGATGAGCACGGCGTCGATGTCTTTGCGTGCGATAATCTCGCGGAAGTCGGGATAGGCGGCGCAATCGGAGTTGCCGTTGTTCTTGTCGACTGTGCTCTTGCCGAATTCGAGGCGGGCACGGTCCACATCGCTGACCGCGACCACCTGCAATTCGGGTTGCGTGAGGAACATGCCGAGATCGAAGCGTCCCATCCCGCCAATGCCGATCGCCGCGAAGGTGATCCGCTCGTTCGCCGAGACCCGGCGCACGCGGGAGCCGGCCGCCATCGCCCCGGCCACGAGGGCGCTGCCCTTGAGAAACCCCCGCCGCGAAATCTGCGACATCCGATGCGCCTCCTTGCCCTCGTTTATGCGCCCAGAACCAGCTTCAGCAGCAAGCCACCGATCGCGCAACCCGCGAGCACCTTCAACATGCCGATGTGGAACTTGAAGGTCGCGACGGCCGCCGCCACCGAGAGCAACACGGCGGGCCAGACCAGCGTCGCCGGGTCCGGCACCAGCGCGCGGAAAGGCCCGGCGGACTTCACACTAAGCTCCGCGAAGAGCGTATGCAAGGCGAACCAGACGGCGAGATTGAGGACGACGCCGACGACGGCCGCCGTGATCGCGCTGAGGGCGGCGCTGAGCGACTTGTTGCCGCGCAGCGACTCGATGTAGGGCGCGCCGAGGAAAATCCACAGGAAGCAGGGCGCGAAGGTGACCCATGTCGTCAGCCCCGCGCCGAGCGTGCCCGCAAGCATCGGCGGTAGCCCACCCGGATCGCGGTACGCGGCGAGGAAGCCGACGTATTGCACGACCATGATCAGCGGGCCGGGGGTGGTCTCGGCCATCGCCAGGCCGTCCATCATTTCGCCGGGGCGCAACCAGCCGAAAGTGCCTACGGCTTGCTGCGCGATATACGCCAACACCGAATACGCGCCGCCGAAGGTGACCACCGCAGCCTTGCTGAAAAACAGGCCGATGTCGATGTACACGCCCGGCCCTTGCACGGCGTAAATCGCCGCGAGCGGCGTGAACCAAACGACGAGCCATGCCGCTAAGACTCGTGCCGAGCTCGCGAACCGAGGGCGCAACGAAGCATTGCTCTGGGGTGCGGATTGAATTGCGTTCGTTGCCCCGCGCTGCGCGAGCCACTGGCGGACGAAGCCGAAAATCCCCGCGCTCAGGACGATCAGCGGAAAGGGCACGCCGAAGAAGAAGATGCCGATGAAGGCGACGGCGGCGATGCCGATCGCCATGCGGCTCTTGAGCGCGCGTTTGCCGATGCGGATGACGGCCTCGACGACGACGGCGAGCACGGCGCATTTGAGCCCGAAGAACAGGGCTTGAACCGCTGAAACATCGCTGAACCCGGCATAGATGTAGCTCAAGAGGAGCATGACCAGCGCGCCGGGAAGCACAAACAGCGTCCCGGCCATCAATCCGCCGCGCAGCCCGTGCAGGAGCCAGCCGATGTAGGTCGCGAGTTGCTGCGCCTCCGGCCCGGGCAGGAGCATGCAGAAATTCAGCGCGTGCAGGAAGCGCTCTTCGCCGATCCATTTTTTCTCATCGACGAGCACGCGGTGCATCACCGCGATCTGGCCCGCCGGGCCGCCGAAGCTGTTCAGGCCGATATAGCCGAAGGTCTTGAAAGTCTCATGGAAACTCGGCGTGCCGAGGGGGGCTTCCAAGGCTTCCTCTGCGATCGTTTTCGAGGTCATTCAAATTTCCGCGGGCAGTCGGCCGGACGCATGGGCGGGCCGCCCATGCCACGAGGGTTAGGGGTACAAGATCGGATTGATCTTGCTTGCGGCGCTCTCCCCTACCTTGCATCCCGGCAGCCAGGTTTCGAGATCCTTCACGCGGCCGGGGTTGTCCGGTGTGCAGACCCGCGCGCCGTCGGCGTAGTAGATGATGGTCATCACTTCGCGCATTTTCCCGGTCGTGTTCGGCGTTGCGTTGTGCAGCGTCCAGCCGCTGTGAAAGGTCGCATCGCCCGCGCGCATCGCCACGGGGTGGGACACGGGGAAGCCGCGCTCGGCGATGTACTTGCGGAAATGCGTCTCGGAGGCGTCCGAAATCTCGAGCGAGGAAATGTACCCCTCTTTTTGCGAGCCCGACGCGAAAGTCATCACGCCCATGTCCGGCGTGATGTCGATCAGCGGCATCCAGAGCGTGATCGTGTTCGAGGTGTCCAGCGGCCAGTAGTATTGGTCCTGGTGCCATGGCGTCGGCCCGCCGCCGGGCTCCTTGTAGAGCGCCTGATCGTGATAGAGCCGCACCGCCGGCACGCCCATGAGGTCGGCCGCGATTTTCGCGAAGCGCCGCGCGAAGACGAACTCCTTCACCGCCGCGTTATGCAGCCACAAATTCATCGTCTGCAAAAACGCCTTGCCGTAGGTGTCCCGCTGCTCGATCGGCCGCCGCTCCGCATTCAGCCGTTTCACGCACGCAGAGATCGACTCCTGATACCGCCCCGCCACCTCTGGCGCCGCGACGCCTCGCAAGAGCACATGCCCGTTTTTTCGGTACTCCGATGCCTGTGCGGGCGTGCCTGCATATTCTTCGGCTAAACCCGCCGCCACCGTCGCACTCATCGTCAATCCCCTCAATTAAAGGAAGACTCTTTGGACTGCGGCAGCGATAGCTGCCGCTTTACTGAGCGGAGCAAAGCTCCGCGGCGTCACTCAGAAGTCGTCGTCTATCGCCAGTCGATCAATCTTAAACGAAAGCACGGTCTTACGAAAGCCGACCGGAGCCCGATTCAAAAACCACCCTATCGAACATCACGGATATTGCTCTGCGACAGGCACTAATCCGTGCTTGACGGGGTTCGCGTGCACATAATGCAATCGCGCCAGATAGCTCTTCTCGAAGGTGAGGCAGGTGTCCCGATATTGATACCATACCTGTCTTCCCTTCGCCCCATCCACGCGATTCAACCACCCGCGCTTGTCGAATGAATCTTGCGAATCATCCTCTCCAGCGTCGTGGCGTCTGCTGGCGCCCTGCAGACTAGATGGTAATGGTTCGAAAAGAGTGCCCAAGCCTCAAGTTCCCAGCCGTAGCCCGCGATCTCGTCAAATACGATTGCGCACAGCGCATCGAGTTTTTCGGGCGAATCAAAAAGACGCACCTTCCTCAGCGTACTTGCCGTGATCATGTAGACCGAATTGGGCACGAAGAGGTGCGGCGGCGCGTGGTGCCATTCTTGATAATTCGTGGAGTCGTTGGTCTGATCGTTGGGATTCATCTTGGGGCGCCGCGGAGCTTCGCTCCGCTCGGTAAAGCGGCAGCTATCGCTGCCGCAGTCCAAAG
>VFKU01000474.1 GCA_009885415.1 Rhodothermota bacterium | reverse complement strand
CCTGGAAGCGGGTGTCGGCCGGCGGGGCTTCGGGGGCTGCGGCCACTTGTTCAGCGGGCTGCGGTGCCGCGGCTTTTTCCTCGGGCGCCTTCTTTGTGCACGAGGCGCCGAGCAGCAAGACCGTGACACACGAAGCGATGGATCCGAAGCGCGTCAGGCGATGAACCGTGATGAACATTTTGTCCTCCGTGAACACTGAATCCGCCCGCGTTGGGCGGCAGTTTCTCTGTGATCGATCTCCGCGCTATGCAAACTCGTAATCGTCCGGATTCATGGAGTGGGTCCGGCGGCGATATTCTGTCGTGCGGCCGATCCAATTGTTCGTAATCTTTCCTTGTTCGTTTTTGTACCAACTGTGGTCCACGCTCGCCCAGGTGGAACCTTGGAGTGAGCGCTGAATCCAATCGTTGTAACTGCGCTGCACCTCGGCGCGCACATCCAGCCAGCGCGCGCTCCGCGCATCCAGCGTGTCCAGGCAAGACAGGATGTAGCGCGTCTGCGCCTCGATCATGATCACGATCGAGTTGTGGCCCAGGTTCGTGTTCGGGCCGTACATCATGAAAAAGTTCGGATAGCCCGTGTGCGTGATGCCGAGATAGGCCTCCGCACCTTCCCGCGACCATTTCTCGTTGAGGCTCTGGCCCTTCAGCCCGTGCACCTGTATCGGCGTGAGAAAATCCGTCGTCTCGAAGCCGGTGGCATAAACCAGTACCTCGGCCTTGTGCGTGCGGCCGTCCTTGGTCAGCACGCCCTCGCGCGTGATCCGCTCGATCGACTCCGTCACTACTTCGACATTCTCGCGATCGAGCGCGTCGTAGAAGTCGTCGGAAAATAGAATCCGCTTGGCGCCCATCGGATAATCGGGCACAAGCTTCTTGCGCAGTTCCGGGTCGCGGATTTTCTCGTTGATGTAGTCGATGGACTGCTGCTCGGATTTTTTCCGCAGCCACCCGGTTTTTTGGAACATGAGCGGATATAGCAAAACATCGCCGCGAAACCAGATGTAGCCGCGATAAAGCCAAAGCAAGGGCGGAATCAGCGTCACCAACTTCTTCTCGAAGGCCGAGTACTCGCGATCGTTTTTCTTTACCACCCAGTTCGCGCTGCGTTGGAATACCGTGAGCTTGCGGACCTTCGGGGCAATCTGCGGGATGAACTGCAACGCGCTCGCCGCATTGCCGATGCAACACACATCCTTTCCGGCAAGATCGATTGTGTGGTTCCATCGCGCCGAGTGGAACGACGGCCCGGGGAAGGTCTCAGCCCCGGCAATCTTCGGGGTCGACGGCTTGTGCAATTGCCCGATAGCGCTCACGGCGACATCGAATTCCTCCATCGCGCCGGAGGCCGTTTCGATCCGCCACTTGTCGCTCGGCTCGTGGAATTCCAGCTTGCGCACTTCTTCGTTGAAGCGAATGTGCTCGTAGAGGCCGTGCTTGCGCGCACAGTGTTCGAGGTAGGCCAGGATTTCCTCCTGCTCCGACCACTTGTGGCTCCAGTTCGGATTTCGCTCGAAGGAAAACGAATACAGCGCAGAAGGAATGTCGCATTCCGCGCCGGGATAGGTGTTCTCGCGCCACGTGCCCCCAACGCGATCGGCTTTCTCGAAGATGACGAAATTATTCAGGCCGCGCTTCTTCAGATGGATGCCGAGGCAAAGTCCCGAAAACCCGGAACCAATAATCGCGATCCGCCGGCCGGACGATAAAGATGGGGAAGTCATTTCCGCAGCGCGCCCTCGTCAGAAAATCGCGCGCGTATCGTAATCCAAGAGGGGCGGCGCAACAAGTTTCGCGCCACTGTGGACTGCGGGAGCGATAGCTCCCGCTTTACCAAGCCGGGCAAGGCCCGGCGGCGTCGCT
>VFKU01000413.1 GCA_009885415.1 Rhodothermota bacterium | reverse complement strand
GACCGCGGCCGCGCCGGCGGAAGCAGCTCCGGCAGTGGCCGCCGCTCCCGCGGAAGCCGCTCCCGCTCCGGCCGAAGCTGCTCCAGCCGCTCCGGCCCCGGCCGCGCCGTGATGAACTGAAGGATTACGTACTGTGCACGTGAAGCGCTTGAAGAGAATTGGGTTTGTTACCGTGACCGTCGCTATGGTCTGCGGCGCGTTGAGTATTTTTTCGCGGGCGGGCGCCGATGAGGCCCCGGCCGCGCCGACGCCCGACGCAGTGCTCGATCAGTTGCTACATTCCGATCCGGCGGCCTTGCGCGCCGCGCTCGAGGCGATGCGTGTGCAGGCGGATGCCTTGACCGCAGAATCGGCCGCGCTTCGCGCGCAACAGGCCGAGCTTGAGGGCAAGCTGGCCGGCGTGCGCAAGCTGCTCGATCCGCTGATGGCGCTCGTGCCCAAGCCTGCCGCCCCGGCTGCGATGGCCGGCGAGGCGGAGGTCGCGCTGGCCTCGGCCGGGCCGAAGGTGACCTTTACGCAGGACATTTTCCCGATCTTCGAGGCGAAGTGCCTCAGTTGCCACGAGGAGGCCAAGCGCCGCGGCGGACTTTCGCTGGCGACCTTCAATCACGCGATGGAGGGCGGCAGCTCGGGCCAGGTGATCGTCCCGGGCGATCCAGACGGCAGCCGGCTCATCAAGCTGGTGTTGCAAATGACCGAGCCGATCATGCCACCCAAGGGCGAGGGCCTCGATGACGAGACCATCGAGAAAATCCGGCAGTGGATTCGCGAGGGCGCGCCCCGCGATCCGGGCAGCAAGGTGATGCTCGCCAAGGCCAATGGGCCCAAGGCGCCCGAAGAGATTTTCATCGCCGCGCAATTGGACGGTCCGCCGCCGATGCCGGGCGCCGCGCTGGCGTCCGTGGCCGCGCCGCACGCGCGCGGAATCGTGGCGCGCGCACTGGCCGCGAGCCCGACCGCGCCGCTGCTCGCGATCGCGGGCGATCGACAGGTCGTGCTGCACGAGTTGGACGGCTTCAAGCTGCTCGGCGCGCTGCCCTTCCCCGAGGGCGATATTTTTTCATTGACCTTCAGTTTCAATGGCCAGTTGCTGCTCGCTACAGGCGGCCAGGAAGCATCCTCGGCCAGCGCCGTGGTGTGGGACGTGCGCAAGGGCGAGCGCGTGGGCACCTACGGCCGCGGCTACGACACGATCCTCGCGGGCGACATCAGCCCCGACCACCGCATGATCGCGCTGGGCGGTCCCGACCGAAAAGTGCGCGTCTATTCGACGGCGGACGGCTCGATGTTGTACGAGTGCGCGCAGCACACCGACTGGGTGCTCAGCGTGAAGTTCTCGCCCGACGGCGAGTTGCTCGCGTCCGGCGATCGCGCGGGCAACCTGTTCTTGTGGCAAGCGGCGAACGGCCGGCCGGTCGAGTCGCTGCGCGGACACACCGGTGCGATTTTCGACCTCGCGTACACCATGGACTCCGCAATTCTCAGTTCCGCCGGCGGTGAGGGCAAGGTGTTCATGTGGGACACTTGGGCCTACACCGGCATACGCAGCTTCGACGCGCACGGCGGCGCGGCTTTCGCGATCGACATTAACAAGGCCGGCGAAATGCTCACCTGCGGCATGGACGGACTCACGAAGCGCTGGGACCTGAACGGCGCAGTCCAGGGCCAGTTCGAGTCGATCGGCGACTGGGCCTACGAGACGGTCTTCGGCAAAGACGGCGCGGTCGTGATCAGCGGCGGATGGAACGGCGCGGTCGCGGTCTGGAACCGCGCCGACGCCGCGCGCCTCGCCAGCCTGACGACCAACCCCGCGCCCGAGAGCAACGTGCAAGTCGCCGCCGCCGCGCCCGCCCCGGCCGCGCGCTAAGGGTTAGACCTTTCGCGTTGACGAAACGTCATCAACTCAAGAATTTTATAAATGTAATTCATCACCAAGTAAGAAACTCCATAAACACGACCGCCCCCGAACAGTATGCGGTCCGTTTGGAGTTCCGCGTTTGCGCGGTTTTTTACTCCGAACCCCCGCCTGAAGCTGGAACTCCAAACAACACCGGAGGGCGCGAGGCGGATCGCGGTCGTGGGTTCTTAGGGACCTAAAAAGACCGTTATGAGCACCGCCTATTTCACCAGGGCGGGCTCGGAGCCGGTCGTTTCTTTTAGGTCTTCTTCGTAGCGGTCGACTGCGCGTTTGCTGCCGGGCTCTACGTCCTCGCGCGTCGGCCAGTGGCCCGTCCACAAGAAGCGCTTGACACGCCGCGCGTCGTTGGCGACCGCGAAGAGCGCCGGCAAGAGGACCAGCGTGGCGACGCAGGCGACGAGAAGACCCGAGGACATCGAGAGGGCCATGGGAATCATCCCGCGCGCGGCGATGTCGCTGTCGAATATAAGCGGCGCCGTGCCGATGATGGTCGTGAAGGTGGTGAGGAAAATGGAGCGGAAACGGCGCGCGCCCGCGTCGGCCAGCGCGTCGAACATCGAGCGGCCTTCGCTGAGGCGGACGTTGAAGGCCTCGACGAGGACGATGGAGTCGTTCACGGCGACGCCGGCCAGCGAGACCATGCCGAAGACGCTGAACATGCTCAGCGGCATGCCCATGAGCCAGTGGCCGTAGATGGCCCCGGTCATGCCGAAGGGGATGCTGGACATGACGATGATGGGTTGCAGGTAAGAGCGGAAGGTCGTCGCGCCGATAAGGTAGATGACGAGCATGGCCGCGCCGAAACCGCTGATCAGGGCCTTGAACGCATCGTTGCTCTGCTGCTTGGCGCCTTCGAAACTCCATAGTACGCCGGGATGGTCCGCGGAGAACTTGGCCATGAAATTGTCCCGGAGGTCGTTCACGACTTCTTCGGCGTTCGCGCGCTCTTCGTCGACTTCCGCGGTGACGGAGATGGTGCGCTGTCCGTCGACGCGGGTGACGCTGGCGACGCTCTGTCCAAAGCGCACGTTGGCGACGGAGAAGAAGGGCACTTCCATGCCGGACTGAGTTCGAATGCGGACTTTCTCGAGGTCGGCGAGGGAATCGCGCTCTCCTTGCTGGTAGCGCACCTTCACACGGATGTCGTCGCGACCGCGCTGGATGCGGATGGCATCTTCGCCGAAGAATCCGGAATGCACTTGCGAAGCGAGGTCGTCGAGGGTAAGGCCGAGACCGCGCGCTTCGGGCTTGAGGTCGACTTTGATCTCGCGGTTTCCGGCGCGAAAGTCGTCTTCAATCTGATAGACGCCGCTGTAACCGCGGATCTTGGCCTTCAGTTCCTCGGAGGCGGCGACGAGGCTGTCGAGGTGGTTGCCCTTGAGCCAGACCAGAATGGGGGCGCCGGGCGGGCCGCGTTCGAGGGTGCCAAAGGCCTGCACGACGGCGCCGGGGATGTTGCCGGTGGCCTTTTGCCAGCGCGCGACGATTTCGCGTGCGGGCAAGGTACGTTCCTCGCTCGAGGTCATTTCGACGCGGATCACGCCGGCGAAAGAACCGGTCGCGCGTTGCACAAAGGGATCGGCGCCTTGGCCCACGAGTGTGTAGACGTGTTTGATGAAGGGTTTGGCGCCTTGGGCCTCGGCTTCCTTGGCGACCGCGGTGAGGGCCTCTTCGGTGCGGGCGAGCGCGGCGATGGTGACGTCGAGGGGCGTGCCTTGGGGGAATTCGACGGAGGCCTGGAGGAAGGGATCGTCGCTGGAGGGAAAGAGGACGAACTTGACGAAGCCTCCGCCGACAATGCCTGCGAAGGTGATAATGAAGAAGGCGATACCGGCGGCAATGACGGCGTAGCGATTGCGGAGCGTGAGGTACATGAAGGGCACATACACGTGGTCGATGAACCAGTAGAGGCCGGCGGTGATCGCTTTGCGAAGGTAGAAATCGATGCTCAGCGCGCGGAGCCATCGCGGCAGCTTGGGCGGGGAGTGAGGATCGGGCAGGTGCGAGAGGTGGGCGGGCAAGCAGGTGGAGGCCTCGAACATGTCGACGAGCAGCGCGGCAATCACGACGCCGGGGATGATCGCGACGAATTTTCCGATGACGCTGGGGATGAAGAAGAGGGGAACGAAGGCGACGATGGTGGTCGACACGGCGGCGATGATAGGCACGCCGACTTCCTGGACGCCGTGGACGGCGGCGGCGAGGCCGCGTTCGCCGTTCCACCGGCGGTTGAAGATGGCCTCGCT
>VFKU01000157.1 GCA_009885415.1 Rhodothermota bacterium | reverse complement strand
GCAGCCGCCGATAATCCGGTCCGACGCGAGAAACAACCCCGGCCCCACGGTATTTGCGCGCGTCGAAACCAGCGTGGTGCGACTTTTGAAACTCGTGATCGCGTTCTGCTCGATCGTCATCGGATGAAGCTGCGCGGCCAGCCGGAAGTCCGCCATCTTCCACTCGGCCAGCGTCGCGTATTCGCCCGCGAAGTGCGGCTCCCAAAACGCGATGTGACACGCCCGGCCAATCCCAAACACCGTCACGAGTTTCACCTTCCGCTTCTTCAGCGCCCGAATCTGCCCACCAAATTTCGGCAACTCCTTCTTCGTCGCAAAGTGCCGCTGGCCCTTCGGCACGGTCAGTTTCCCGAGCGGCCCGTAGAACGCCTCCTCCATCGCACGCTGAAACGAGCCCCGGTCGTCCGGCGGCAGCGTGTTTCCCTCCGCATCGCTCCACTCGTCCATGTTGAAGCCATGGACGTGCTTGCAGTCCACCTTCCACTCCTTCAAAAAATACACCGCCCAGCGGTACATCCCCATCGGACCCACCGGCAAAATAAACGCGATCGGCCTCCCCGCCGATTTCGCTTCCACGATCTCTCGCGCGATCTCATGCCCCATCATTACGTCGAAATCACCCAACGAGTCGCACGCCACCGGCGCGAACTGCTTGTGCCACCACCGCTCCCGGCTAAAGATCGCCTCCGGCGGACGCGAACAGCATTCGTCCATCGCTTGCAGGTCCCAGCCCTTCGGGAAGTAGCCCTCCAACAACGAACCCTTCAGCGTGGTCAACAAATTAATCTTCATGTCCTCACTCTTCCTCCGTCACATGCACCACCCTATCTCCCAGCGCCTCGCGTAAGGGATCGGCATCTTCGCCGCAAAATCCGAGATGCAAATGCCGCCGCCACCCCTCCGCCATAGCGAAGCGCCCGGACCTCCGCCCGACTCGCCGCGCCATGTCTTCCATCGTGTCGAGATAACTGTCCAATCCCTGCGACCGATCCAGCCACTCCTTCTGACTCGCATGACACGCCAGCGCCTGCCGTTTGAGCGCCATCGTCTCCGCAATGTCCACGTAGTGCCCCGCGGCAACACGCTCGCCCAACGGCCCGCGCAATCCCCACGGCAGACTGTGATACACCGTGACGTCCCCGGCCACCGGCGCCACGCGCGGCTCCGTCACAAAATTCCGCATCCCCCGCGCAAACGCCGCCGTCACCCCCAGCCGGCACGCATTCATGTGGTCTTCCATATAGTCCACCGGCGATTGCAGCAACAGAATCGAAGGCGCCACCTCACGCACCACCGCCGCGACGCGACGCAGCAGCCCTTCCTCGTAAAAAATCTCCAAGTCCCGCGCGATCGGCGCGTGCCACTCCGCGCCCAACACCTCCGCCGCCACCCGCGCCTCCCCCAGCCGCCGCTGGG
>VFKU01000692.1 GCA_009885415.1 Rhodothermota bacterium | reverse complement strand
GCTTCGTCATCATCGCCAGCCCGAGGACCACCGCGAACAGCCAGTGCCGGTCGCGCGAGGCCAGGATCGCGGCCCACAGGCACAGGGCAGTCTTCGACTTCGTCATGCGGCACCTCCCTTGACGCCGGCGGCGGGCCGTCCGAGGATCGCGTTTTTCAACGCTTCCTCGATCGCTCCCAACTCGGCCGGGTCTTCAAGTTTTTGATGGTCACGTGAAATATAGAATGAGTCGCGCACGCGACGGGCGTCCGTCACGATGCGCGCGCTGGAAATGTCCACCCCCCGCTCGCGCAAAGCGCGGGACATATCATACAACAATCCCGTCCGATCGCCCGTCATCACGTCCACTACGGTGAAGCGGCGCGAGGCGTGATTGTCGAAGCGGACGTCGGTACGCACGGGCGCGGGCGGATGCATGATCGCAAACACGCGCCGGCGGCTTTCCTCGATGAAGGACTCGACCGGCTTCGCCCCGCTGAGCACGCTGGTCAACACTTTGGTCAACTGCTTGGTCTCGCCCTCGGTGAGCGCCCCGCCGCGGGACGCGCTCGACACGCGAAAACAGTCGAGCGCCATGCCAGTGCCGCGGGTGAAAAGGTTCGCCTCCTGCACGTCGACCAGTTGCGAGACGAAGCATCCGGTCATCTCCTCGAAGAGGCCGAGATGGTCCGGCGCGCACACGACGACGTCGGTCGTCTTCGTGTCCTCGTTCGGCGCGATCAGAATGGCGAGGCCCTTCGCTTCGGCCTCCGCCATGCATTCGATGTGTCGCGCGATCGCCGCCGGCGCATACGCGAGCAGGTAGTGCTCGCCCATGTCCTTGACGTGGTCCTTGACGCGTCCGCGCAGGCCCTCGCCGGCGAGCTGATCGATCTGCGCCACCTTCGGATGGTCCCAGAAGGCCGCACCGGCGGTCTCGGACAAACCCGAGAGGACGCGCTCGGTGCGCAGGTAGAGCTTGAGCAGCAGCGCGCCCTTCCATTCGGTCCACACGCCCGGCCCCACCGCCGAGAGGTCCGCATACGACATCAGCAACAGCGCGCGCAAGCGCTGCTCGGACTTCATCGTGCGTGCGAAGGACTCGACGATATCGGGGTCGTCCACGTCGCGGTAGAGCGCGATGTGCGTCATCAGCAGGTGGTGCTTGACCAGAAAGGCGATGCGCTCTGTGTCTTCTTCGGGCAGGCCGATGCGCTGGCCGATTTGCCGCGCGAGCAACATGCCTTCCTCGGTGTGCTCCTCGCCCTTTGCTTTACCGAGGTCGTGCAAGAGCAAGCCCATCACCAGAATGTAGGGGTCGGAAAGATGTTCGAGCGAGTTCTTGAGGAAGCCGCCCACGGCCCCCTCCATCGCCGGCACGCGCGCGAGGGCCTCGATGGCTTGCAGGGTGTGTTCGTCGACCGGGTAGTGATGAAAGTCTTCGTAACGTACGATGCCGTGGACGGCGGCGAACTCCGGGAGGTAACGGCCAAGCAAGCCCGACTGCGCAGCCTGGCGGAGCGCGGGTCCCGCGTGCTCCGCGCGACTGCATAGCGCGAGGAAGAACTTACGGACGAGATCGTTCGAGCGAAAGGTGTCGCCGATGAGATGCACGTTGGCTGAAATTTGATCGAGAGTCGCTGGGGACAGCGGCAGGCCGCGGCGCGCGCTCTCCCAGAAGACCGACATTAACCGCGGCGGGTTCTCTTCGTACCAGTGTGGGTCGCTGAGGCCCGCTTCGATCGCCCCGCCCACCACGGCCACTTCGAGAGCGCCCGGCGACGGCGCCGCGGGCTTGGCGCGTCCTCGCGGCCGGATCGCGCGGCCAACAAAATAGCGCAGGGACTGCAAAGTACGCGCCGACGCGTAGTAATCCTGCATGAAACGGGCCGTGTCACGCAGGTCGGCCGTGGTGTAGCCCAGCGCGATCGCGACCGACTCCTCGTTGCGAAAGGTGAGGTTGTCCTCGCGCTTGCCGATCTGAAAGTGGAGCTCGTTGCGCACGCGCCAGAGAAAATCCAAGGCCTGGCTGTACTCGAGGAGCTGGTCCTCGGAAAATACGCCCTGACCCGCGGCTTCCTCGAGGGTGCGCGCGCCGAAGTGGACCGAGAGCAGCCACAGGGCCTGGTGATAATCGCGCAGCCCGCCCGCGCCGTCTTTCAGGTTCGGCTCGCGCGCATACAGCGCCTCGCGCGGGCCCGCTTGCTCGCCGGCGGCGGCCAGCCGTTCGATTTCCGAGAAGGCCTCCGGGCGGTCGCGTGGGCCGATCTCGCTTATGCGCAGGCGCAGGTCGCCGTATAAACCTTCGTCGCCCGTGAGCCAGCGCGCGTGCAGGTAGCCCGTGAACACGCGGTTGTCATCGTGCGAAAGCGAGACTGCCTCGCGCACGGTGCGCTGGACGAATGAATTTTCCCAGCCGAGGTCCCACAAGAAGGGGACGAGATACTGGGTGATGTTTTCGATCAGCCCGCGGCGCAGGGTCGGGTAGAGCAAGCCGATATCGAGATCGGAAAAGGGATTCAGTTCACAGCGGCCGTAGCCGCCCTGGGCGAGGAGCGTGACGTTCTCCCGGATACGATCGCTACGGCCGACGTTTGCGAGCGCGAAATCGTAGACGCCGAGCACGACTTCGTCGGCCAGTTCGGTCATCCGCCGCACGATCGCCCCGCCGGATTCCCCCGCCCGGTGGCGATCCTGGAGCATCGCGCGGCCCCGGCTCACGTATTCCTTCGCGGCGTTGACGCAGATGTCGCGCGAAAAAGTCCGGAAACCCATCGGGTTTACCTTCGACATGCGGACGAGGTCGAGAAAAGATGGCGCGTTCATCGCGTGGCGTCTCCGTATCCGACGGCGTCGAGCGCGGCCTGCTCCACCGGCGCGCTCGACTTCACGCGATCACGATACGAAATGAAGGGCGGCCCGACGAGAAGTAGCTGCTCCTCTTGCGCCCAGCCGCGCTCACCGTCGGCCGTTTGCACACGCATCCAGCCGTCCTTGCGCTGATCGACGCGGACGCGATCGCCTTCGTAGAGCTCGAAGCGCACGGTTTCGCCGGGACGATTGCCATAGCGGACCGGCACGCGCGCCTCGGCGGCGACGGCCAAGAGCGGCGGATGACTCTTGATCCACCACGAGGCCCCGAAGAGGCCCGCGACCGCCAGCGCAATCCACGCCGCGGCGCGCAGGTAGGGCCAGGGCCGCGCCATGCGGAGCATCAATAGCCCCCAGCCGAGTGTCCAGCAGACGGCCGCGACCGCGAGACTTTGGCCCGCCGTGCGCCCGGCGTGGCAGAAAAACAAGCCCTCTTCCCAGGCCGGCGGACGTGGGCGTGCGAGCCCGCGCTCGGTCTGGCCGACGGCGCGATTGAGATTTTCGCGGACCGTGATCGCGCCGGGATTAACCTGCAAGGCCCGCTCGTAATTTGCGATGGCCGGGGCGAGTTGCCCGTTTCGATAGTAGGCGTTGCCGAGATTAAAGAAAACTTCCGGTTGCGTCACACCTTCGTCGACGAGTTTCTCGAAAGACACGATCGCCGCCGGGTAGGCCTGTTCGTTGTAGGCGGAGACCCCCTCGTCGAAAACGCGATCAAAGGCGTTCGCCGCAAATACCGCCACGAGGATCAGGCCCACGTTTTCTTACCCCCGCGCGTCAACTCGTCTAACGAATTCATGCAGGCCTCTGCGCCGCTAATCAGCGCCGCCACTTCGTCGCGGCTCAGGCGCTGCGAACCGTAGCGTGCGCGTTCGCAGGCGCGCAGGATTTGCACCGTGCGGTCCGCGAGATCGCCTGGGAGTCCCGCGCGATCGAGTTCCGCGCGCACATCGCCCGAGGTCAGCCCTTCTTCGGAGAGATTCAAGGTGTCCGCCACGAAAGCCACCGTCGCGCGGAACAACGCATCGGCCGGCTCCGGCGACTGTGCGACATCCTGCAAGCGGCGCAGGCCCGAGGTCCGCGCCCGCTGCGAGCGCGCCCAGCCGCGGTTTTCGGCCATCCGCCGCCTTCTCCCGGAAACTATGCGCATCGCCGCATAGGCCGCGGCGGGCGCAGCGAAGGCCAGAAACCATAACGGAGCGCGTGCCGCTCGCGCGGGCGCCAAGGTCGCGGGGCGCTCCATCAACGGCCGGATGTCCTCCGCCAGAATCTCGACTTTGCGCTCCGCGACGGGCACTTCTTCCGAAGCGAGCAAGCGCGTCGACGCCTCGTCCGTGGCGGTCACTTCGAGCGCGAAAGGACCCAAGGTGGTGGTCTGATACGCCGCCTTTTCGGTGTCGAAATACACGAAGGGAAAGGGCGGAATCTCGGCGTGCCCCGGCTGGAGCGGCGTGATCGCATACACAAAGCGCTTGTCCATCCGAGGTTGCAGCGTGTTCGGCACGGCGACGAGTTCGACGCGGCGCTCGGGCTGGCGGGTCGTCGCCCAGGGCAGCTCGGGCAAGAGCGGATCGCCGACGGCGTCGGGATTGCCCGCGCCCTGCACGCGGATGGTCAACGCGAGGGGAACGCCTTGCGTCACCACGGCCGCGCCGATCTCTGCGCTGACTTCGAAACTTCCCACCGCGCCCGTGAAGCCCGCCGGCGCCGCCGGCAGCGGCTTGACGGTAATATCGATCGGACCCTGGTCGAAACGGTAATGCAAGCGATCGCGCTGGGTCACGCTCTGGCGATTGATGAGCGCGATGCCCTCCCAATGCCAGACGCCCACGCGCAAGGTGCCCGGCCGCGTCGCATACAGGAGGCGCCGCGTTTCGGTCACGTCGTAGGCCCACGAGCCGTTCTTCGCCTCGTACTGCACCGGTTCGAGGTCGCGCGTGAAAAAGCCCTCGGCCGTCGGCCCGGTGATCAAGTTTCCGCGCCACGGCCCGGCGTTCACGCGGCGGTCCTGGATCCGCCACAGTTGCATCGTCAATAAGATCGGCTCGCCCTGGTACGCGGTTTTCTTGTCGGTCTCCATCCGCACAAAGACCAAGTCGTCCTGCGTGAGTTGCGCGGCGGAGGGCGCCTCGCCGGCGGGCGGGTTCACCGGCGCCGCAGCGTTCCGCGCCGTCAGCGTAAGGGCCTCGGTCTTCACGATGCGCCCGGTCACCTGCACTTCGATGGGCGGGATCGTGATCGCACCTTCGCGCGTCGCCGTGGCGAGATACCCGCGCTTGGCGATCATTTGCTGGCCTTCGTGGTTGAACGAATACGACACCGATTTCTGGACGTTGACTGGATCGATCTCGATGCCCTCGGCGGCGATCGTGTTGGGCAACACGATCTCGATGCCGGTGGCTTCGACATAGACCCAGAACGGCCGGCCCACGATCACCTCTGTCGCGTCCAGCCATGCGCGCACCGGCATTTCTTTCTTGTCGCTCTCCGGTGCGGGTTTCACTTCGAGGACGATGGCCTCGGTCTGCAGGATGCGGCCGTCGATGCGCGCCTGGATAGGCGGTATGGTGACTTTGCCGGCGCGAATGGCGACCGCGGGAAAACTGATGCGCAGTTCCTGCCGCTGGACCCCACCACCGATACTGAGGTGCGTTGTCTGCTGCGGGCTGGCGGTGTTGATCACGACGCCGTCGCACTCGGGGAGCTCCTGCAAGTCCACCGTGCCTCCCGAGGCCTCGATGATCAGCCAGAAGGGGTGGTCCTGCACGATCTCCTTGTTGGGCACGGAGGCGCGCAGCACACCGGGTTCGGCGAAGGAAAGCGCCGGCGCGAACAGCATCGCGGCGAATATGAGCCCCCGCGCGAACATCACCACCACTTCCCGTCGAGAATCTTCGGCGCGCCTTTGGCCTTGCGAAGGTTCTTTTGTTCCTCGCGGTTCTTGTCTTCGAGGCTGTCGAGAATGGCCTGGATGTTCTGGTCTTCGGTGGATTTTCCGGTGCTCTTTTGGTCCTTGGGCTCGCCGGGTTTTTGATCGGCGGGCGCGTCTTGATTCTCCGAATCCTGCTGTTCGTCCTGCTGCTGATCCTCGGGCTGTTCGCCCTCTTCGCCGGGCTGGTTCTGTTCTCCCTGCTGGCCTTCGTTGCCCTGGTCGTCTTTGGACTTCTGTTGGTCCTCCGGCGGATTTTGCATCATCTTTTTGAGCAGGTAACGC
>VFKU01000698.1 GCA_009885415.1 Rhodothermota bacterium | reverse complement strand
GCGTGGCGAACGGCTGCCGTTACGCGGGCTGCTCGCTGGTTGGCGGAGAAACCGCCGAGATGCCGGATATGTACAAGCCCGGCGAGTACGACATCGCGGGCACGATCGTGGGCGTCGTGGACCGAAAAAAGATTATTGACGGCTCGACGATAGAAGAAGGCGACGCGATCATCGGCTTGCAGTCCTCGGGCCTGCACACGAACGGATACAGCCTCGCGCGGAAGATATGTTTCGAGGTCATGGGTCTCGGCGTGAACGACCCGATGCCCGGCGTGGGCCGCAGCGTCGGCGAGGCGCTGCTCGAGCCGCACAAGAGTTACGCCCGAGTGATCCAGGTGCTGACGCGGATCGTGACGATTCGCGGTATGGCGCACATCACTGGCGGTGGAATCACAGACAATTTGCCGCGCGTGCTGCCCGAGGGTCTGGGCGCGGAGATCAACCTGGACACTTGGGATCTGCCTCCCGTGTTCCGTTTTCTCCAGGAGGCGGGCGGCGTTGCGCCCGCAGAGATGCTGCGCACTTTCAATTGCGGGCAGGGCTACCTCATCGTCGTACCGAAGGCGCAGGAGGCCAAGGCGATGGACGTCCTCATGCAATCGCTCGAGCCGCCGGCGGTCATCGGGCGCGTGATCAAGGACGCCGCGCGCCGCGTCCATTACTCGGGGAGTCTCGGCCATTCCCGCCAAGCTTGAGACTCTCGAAGTCCCGACGCACCGCGTCGAGGTCGGGATGCAGGCCGGCCGGCCCGACGCCGCCGGCGAGCGCGTGCGCGCGCGACTTGCGACGGATCTCGGTCTCACGGTCGATCGCGTGCGTGTGATCGATGTCTATACGATTCATGCGCAGCTTGGCCCAAATGACCTCACTCGTGTGCGCGATGAACTGTTCACCGATCCGATCATTCAGGAGTCGCGGCTGGACGGCGCGCTCGCGCGCGACTTCGACTACCTCATCGAGGTTGGTTACCTGCCTGGGGTGACGGACAACGCCGGCAAGAGTGCGGCGGAAGGCATCGGGGACGTGCTCGGCCGCACACTGACGCGCCATGAGGCGGTGTACAAGTCCACGCAATATGTGTTGAACGGCGCGCTGGACCCGGCGAAATGCGATCGCATCGCGCGCGGCGCGCTGGCAAACCCGCTGAT
>VFKU01000022.1 GCA_009885415.1 Rhodothermota bacterium | reverse complement strand
GTTGAACACGTCGAGGTCGTAGTTGTTGCGCTGCTGGATCACGCGATCGCCGATGCGGAATCCGCGCCGCGAGGTGACCGCGCCCTGCGCGTTTAGCGCCGCTTGCAGCGCCTGGTTCAGGTTCGCCACGCCCACCGGCCCCCGGTGCATCGGCGAGAGCACCTGGATGTCGCGCATCGGGTCCAGGCCGAACTTGCGCGGAATGCGCGAGGTCACCAACTCGACCACGGTCCCCACTGCGCGCTCGGCCTCGGGCCGCTCGACGAAAAAGAAATCGTCCGCGTTGAATTCCGGGTTTTCGCCGCGATTGATCCGGTGCGCGTTGCGGATGATTCCGCTCTCGGCCGCCTGGCGGAACACCGTGCGCAGACGCACCGTCGGCACCACGTTCGACGCGATGATGTCCATGAGCACGTTGCCCGGGCCGACGGAGGGCAACTGGTCCACGTCGCCCACAAACACCGCGCGGCAATCGCTCGGCAGCGCGCGCAGCAGGGCGTGCAAGAGATACACGTCCACCATCGAGCACTCGTCGATCACGACCATGTCCGTCCGCAGCGGGTCGTATTCCGTGCGCACGAATCCGCCTGTGCGCGGACTGAACTCGAGCAGCCGGTGAATCGTGCTCGAAGGCCGGCCCGTCGCCGCCTCCATGCGCTTGGCCGCGCGACCCGTCGGCGCCGCGAGCAAGACCGAGAGCCCCTTCGCCTCAAACATCGAAATGAGGCCGTTCACCAGCGTCGTCTTGCCGGTGCCGGGTCCGCCGGTGATCACGAGCAGCCGCGCCTGCACCGCCATGCGCAGCGCGTCACGCTGTTCCTCCGACAATTGGATCGCTTGCTTGCTCTCGATCCACGCCAGCGCCTTCTCGATGTCGATCGTCACCGGCGCTTTTTCCGCCGCGAGCAGCCGCTTCACATGGTGCGCGCACCCGGCCTCGGCCTGATACGCGGCCGCAAGGTAACAGTCGCTCCGCTGCCGCACGACCTGCCGCTGACTTTCCAAATCCGTGAGCGCCTGCGGCAGGAGTTTCACCTCCACGCCGAGCAGTTCCGCCGCGCCCGCGAGCAAGCGATCTTCCGGCACGCACACGTGCCCATCCCCCGCCGCTTCCTGCAAGGAGAAAATCAGCCCCGCCTGAAGCCGCCGCGGCGAGGTCTTCTCGACACCGAGGCTCTCCGCCACCTTGTCCGCGCCGGCGAAGCCGATGCCTGCGATGTCCTCCGCGAGCCGGTATGGGTTTTCGCGCAACACCGCCACCGCGCCGTCGCCGTAGCGCTTGTAAATCTTGGCCGCCTGCCCCGTGCTGATGCCGTGCCCCTGAAGGAAAACCATGATCGCGCGCACGCTTTTTTGCGTGGCCCACGCCTGCTGAATCTGCTCCGCGCGCTTGCGGCCGATCCCCGCCACCTCGAGCACGCGCTCGGGGTGCTCGTCGATGATCGTCAGCGTGTCCGCGCCAAACGCCGCGATCAGCCGCTTCGCGTAGGTCGGCCCGATCCCCTTGATCAATCCCGATCCGAGATACTTCTCGATCCCGTCGATCGACGTCGGCCGCAGCGTCTCCCACGATTCGGTCCGCAGTTGCCGGCCGAATTTCTTGTCGTTCACCCAATGCCCGCGCAGCCGGATCGTTTCGCCCGGCGACACCGCCATGATCGCGCCGACAAAGGTCACCAGCTCGTTCGTCCCCGGCGCGCGCAGGCGTCCGACGAAAAAACCCGAGTCCGCGCTCTCGAACACGATCTTGTCGACCACGCCCTCGATCGTCACTGGCTCCGTGCCGGGCAGGGCGGACTCGTTCCGAGGCTCAGACATTGACAGACGGACGGCGCGCAGGCGCAGCGGCGAGCGTCGCCGCGTGACTCTCCACCAGCTCGGCCAGCGTCGCCCCTGCAAACGCGCGATCGGTGCGGCCGAGCTCCTCGAATATTTTTCCAAAACGCGAATCGGACCGGAAGCGAGAAGGCTCCATCCCGGCCTCGCGCAGTGCGCGCAAGACCTCCCCGGCGCTGATCCGACCCAAGGCCCGCGCGGGCTGATACTCCACCGGATCCGTCGCGCGCGCCGCAAGCAATCCCGCGTCCGCCAGCGCGTCGAGCACGTCGTTCAATAGCCGCAACGGCACGTTCCAGGCGGCGGAGCCTTCTTCCGCGGTGAATCCCGGGCGGCCCTCGCTGAAGCGATGCCCGATCTCGATCATCGCGCGCAGCCCCACCGCCTCGCGATACGCGTAGCTCGCCTCGTCCGCATAGCGCTCCAGCGCAAAGGTGCGCTCGTGCTGATACGCGTAGGCCACTTCGCAGCCGAGCAACACAATCGCCCAGCTCAGATAAATCCACATCAATAGCACCGGAAACTGCGCGAAGGCGGAGAGGACCATCGCGTAACCCGCCAGACCGAACTGAAATCGGACGTAACCGATCGAGAGCAACACCCATAAGGTCCCCGCCACGATTCCCGCGAGCAGCGCATATCGGAATTTCACCGTGGTATTCGGCACGAACCGGTACAGCGACGTGAACACCACCACCACGAGCAGATATTGACCCAGGCCCAACGCGAACTTGAAGGGCCCCACCGCGCGCGACACCGCGTCGCTCTCGAGCGACGCGAGCACCCCCATCACCGCCGCGACCACGAAAGGCAATAGAATCATGATCATCAGATAATCCGCGATGGTCCTGTACCACGCCCGTCGCCGCCGCACGCCCCAAATCCGGTTGAACATGTTCTCGACGTTCCGCATCAGGCCGAAGACCGTCGTCAGCACCAGCACAATTCCGGAGACCGTCAGCGCCGCAGAATTTGTCGCCGCGTCATTCGCCAGTTTTGCCAGGGCCTCCGCCGTCGACGAAATCCCATCGACCGGGTCTGTCATGTCCTCGCGCCGGCTGGTCACCCCCTGAAACAGCGCCGACACGATGTCGCGCTGCAGACGGATGCCGTTCGAGTCTTTCGGCGCAGAGTCGCTCGCCGCGGATGCTGACGGTGTCATCTCCACTTCCGGCTCGGGCGCCGCCACATTCGGCGACGCAGTCTCGACGGGCGCGGCCTCGATCGTAGGCCGCTTCTCTCCCGGCGCAACCCGCGCCGCGACGGTCTCGACACCGTTCTCCACAATCGAATAAATCTGGTCGCCCAGATCCATCCGCTGGATGGCGAAAAATAGCAGCGCGAGCAGCGGCACGATCGACAGCAACGTCGCGAAGGTCAACGCCGCGGCGCGCACCATGTGCATCCCGTCGAGCACCTTGATGCTGAGCAGGATCGCGACGCGCACCTGCTTGATCACGAAGCCGCGCGGCAGTTCCTCGCCCGGTGTGCCGATCGCCCACACATCGTGCAGCACGAATCGGCGAGCTGTGCGGAAAGCCTCGAAGGCTTGCGAGAACAGGCGGCTCATGGCCCTATGCTAACCCGCCCCGCGCGGGCGCACAAACTACGAATGAATCGTCACCGCCGCGCCGAGCGGCACGAGCCGATAGAGCGTCTCCGCGTCTTCGGGCCGCATCCGCACGCAGCCGCGACTCTCGTCCGCGCCGATCGATTCGGACTGCGCCGTCGGATGGATGCCGTAGCCCGTGCGCGCGCCGTCCTGCGCGAGGCCAAACCACTGTCCGCCGATGGGGTTCTCCGGCGCGCCCCCCGGCACCACGCGCCCATCTGCATACCACGCCGGTTGCCGCGCCTTCGTCCCTACGCGAAACTCCCCGCGCGGCGTCGCATCGTCGCGGCCGAGCCCGACCGGAAATTCCGCCAACATTTTGTCGCCGCGCCACACGCGCAAGAGGTGATCGCCGGTGTCCACTTCGATCTTCAGCGGAGTCGCCCCCTGCCCAGCCGCCGCCGCGGCGTCCAGCGAGACCTCGCGGCTCAGCAATCTCGCCGCGCCATTCTCGCTC
>VFKU01000213.1 GCA_009885415.1 Rhodothermota bacterium | reverse complement strand
CGGAAGAAGGAGGGCCGGATGCAAGCACTCGCACCATTCCAAGCCGAAGCGCAGCCCGACGCTGCGCAGGGGCCGGGCCGCCGCGCGATCGTGCGCGAAGAGCACGCGCTCGTGCTCGAGGCGGTCGCCGCGCTGCCCGCGAACCAACAGGAGGCCTTTCGCCTCAAGTTTGAACACGGGCTCACGTACCGAGACATCAGCCGCGTGATGAACATGCCGCTGTCCACCGTGAACTACACCATCGCGCAGGCGCTCAACGCCGTGCGCACACGCCTGCGCGGCACGCTCGATCTGCCGCGCGCGAACGAAAAGGACTAAGGCCATGAAAACGGAACTCAACGACGAAACGCTGACGGCTTACGCCCTTGGCGAGTTGGACGCCGCCGAGACGAAGGCGATCGAGAATCTCCTGGCCGAGGCCGTCCGTGCGGGGAACGATGTGCCGCGCCAGACGCTCGAAGAAATCCGCGCGACGGTGTCGCTGACGCAGGAAGCCTTCGCGGCGGACGCGGATGATCACGACCTCAGCGCGGACCAGCGCGAGGATGTGATCTCGTTGGCGCGGGAGCGCGGCGCGCGCAGGAAGACTTCGTTGTATGCGTGGCGGGCGCTCGCGGCGATGCTTGCATTGATGATCGGCGCGGCAATCGTCTTGCCGGCGCTTCGCAAGGCGAGAGATGCGTCCTCAGGTAGCAGTTTGTCGTGGCTATCCGTCAAGAAGGAGGGGATCGCGGGCACGGCCTTGCCAAAACCGGCAAGGCCCGTAGAGGCGCTCGACGGCGCAACCCTGCGATATCAGGCGGGAAGGAAAGTTGCTGACGCGAACGCACCGGAAACCATCTCACGCGTGCCGGCGGATTCGATAACGGACGAAGACGCCAAGGACTCAGTGGAGGCGTTGGGCTACATCGGCGAGGCCGCGGGATCGGCCGCGTCGAAGCAATCCGGCAAGAACGATGGTCAAGCGGCGAGTCCAATTTCGGCCGGTGTTCTTTTCTCGACACCGGCTCTGGCGCCCCCCACATCCCCTGCTCCGAAGCCAGGCAATCGCAGACCTGAAACGCTTCAAAGCGTCGCCGCGGCAGCGCCGGCCGCCGCTGCGCCGAAAAACGTTCCGTTCTTCTTGGACGAACGCGAGCGATTGGAATCGCTGGGCTATTCCGAACCCGGCGATCGAATCCGCGCCATGGAGCGCGGTCAACGCGCGGCAATGTACAAATGGCGCTATGAACGCCAAATGGCCGTAGAGCCGCACAGTGCTGAAGCCTACCAGCGGATCGTGGACAGTGGTTTCCTGCGCGTGGCGGACCAGCCGCTTTCGACCTTCTCGATCGATGTCGATACGGCGTCCTACGCGAATATGCGGCGCTACCTCGAACAGGGGCAGTTGCCGCCGGCGGACGCGGTGCGGGTCGAGGAGTTGATCAACTACTTCG
>VFKU01000351.1 GCA_009885415.1 Rhodothermota bacterium | reverse complement strand
TCCATGAGCCAGGCGTTGTTCGACCAGGCACCGTCACCAATGCACGGGTCGGGCAGGGTCGCCACTTCAAATTCGCCGTCGCCGAGCGCCGCCGGGGCGTAGTCGCCCGCGACGCTACCCTTGACCTTGGCCGGATAGGGACGGTGGGCCGTGTCGGCGATGTAGCCCTCGCTAAGCGAGGCGCGCCAGAAGGCGTCGAAACCGGCTTCGCCCTGTTTCTTCTTCCAAAACGCTTCGACGACGTCGTGCGCGGAGCGCGGATCCTTGTCGATCAGCGCGGAGAGCAATTCGAGCGGCGAGCGCCCGTCGTAGAGCGGGGCGATCAGCGGTTGAATGAGCGACACGGTACCGTCGAAAGCGCGCACGTCGCCCCAGGTCTCGAGGTAGTGCGCGGCAGGGACGTGCCAGTGGCACTGCTCGCCGGTCTCGTCGAGATACGCACCCACAAAGACGCTCAACGACACGTTCTTCATCGCGGCGAGAAAGTCGAAGTCGGCGGGCGCGTTGTAGACGGGATTGCCGCCGAGGATCAGCAGCATCTTGACTTTGTTGTCGCGCATGTCCGCCGCGAGCTGCCGCAGCGATTCCATCTGGTTCGACGGATGGGCCTCGACGGACTGAATGTAGGTGACCGTCTTGCCGACGCTGCCGATCGCATCGTTCATCGCGTGCGCCAGCGCGTGCACCGCGGCGGACTGATGATCGCCGGCGACCACGATCGATGCACCGGAATGGTTCTTGAGGTCCGTGGCAATTTTCGCGATCGCGTCGCGATCGGCTTCAGAGAGGCCGTCCTGGTCGGAGGTCGCGGCCTGAATTCCCAGCGCTGCCGCCAGGCGCCGCGCGGCCGCTTCGATTTGGCTCGGCCGCAGCACGTATTTGTGGTCCGCCGCCGCGCCCGTGTTGCTGGGCGAACTCTCGAAAGCGTAGAGCCGGTTCAGTTCTGCGTGATGGGTTTCGCCTTCGGCGTGGTCGACCACGTCGCGGCGTTTCGCATAGTCGGCCGTGTAGCGCACGTTCGCCGGGCCGCGATCGAGGAAGTCGGCATCGAGCGAGACGATCCGGTCGGCCTGGTCGAAGTGGTAAATCGTGTCGACGTATTCGCCAAACGCGATCCGCGCGCCTTCGCGCACGTGGTCGCGGCCGGCCGGTTCATACTGGTGCCAAACCGCCTTGGGATAGGCGGCGATCAGGTCATCGAGCATCCCCGCCAAGGTGGGCGAGGTCACTGTGCCGGTCAGAATCCGCACGCCCTCGCCGCCGGCGGGGCGCGTGTCATCAAGGACCTGGCGGGCTTCCTGTACGAAGGCGTCCCACAGGCCGGTCAGGCCCGCGCGCTTGATCGTCTGCGCGCGGTCGGGGTCGTAGAGGTCGAGCACGGAGGCCTGGGTCTGCGCGTCGGTGCGTCCGAGCGACGCGGAATGCCCGGGCAAGCCCTCCACCTTCGTGGGGCGGCCCATGTGACTCTCGGCGAGCACGGGCTTGGCGTAACCGCCCTGTACATTGGCCGTAGCAAAAAAGAGCGGCTTGCCCGGGACGATGTCTTCCGGGGCCTTGACGTAGGGATGAATGGTTTCCAAGGGTTGGCGCGCGCAGCCGGAGGCCAGGCCGCCCAGCGCCAAGGTCGCGCCCATGACCTGCATGAAGTTTCGCCGCGTCACACCGTCGGCTTCGCTCGGCGCGTACAGCGGGAACTCGTTTTGCAGGCGCGCTTCAAAAATCTCTTCGCGGGCCAGCTCTCGCAGGCTGCGAAACTGCGCTTGACCGCCCGCTGAAGCCGTGCTTTCGTTGTTTGAATCGGTCATCGTGTCGTGCTCGCTCATCGGTGGCAGACCGAGCAGTTTAGAAGCTGCTCTTTACGGATGTGGTACTCCTCGACCAGCTTCCGTCCCATTTCAACTGTTCTTCCTCGGCCGGATGCTCGTAGGCGGTGTTGAAAATTTCCGACTTCGGCCGGAGGAATTTTTCCGGGGCCTTGTGACACTGCAGGCACCAGCCCATGTGCAGGCTCTCGGCCTTGTAGGTCAGGCGCATGTCCCCCACGTCGCCGTGGCATTCCGAGCAGCCCACGCCCTTGTTCACGTGGATGCTGTGATTGAAATACACGAAATCGGGCACGTTGTTGACCCGGGTCCATTCCATCGGCTTACCGGTGTCCCAGCTCTCGTGGACCTTGGCGAACATGGGCTGATCGGTGAGAATCTGCGAGTGGCAGGTCATGCAGGTTTCGGTGGCCGGAATCCCGGCGAAAGAACTCGTTTCCACGGTGGTGTGGCAATACCGGCAATCGAGGCCGTTGCCCTGCACGTGGCGCTGGTGGCTAAAGGGAATGGGCTGCTGCCGGAACTGACCTTTTTGGGATACCGTCGGGCCCCAATACACGGCCCACGAAACGCCCACGACCAGCACGGTGCCGACGCCAATGCCCAAGCCCGTCCACTTGACGAGCCAATTTGCCCCAGGAGGGAATACTTGTGCCATTCCGCTGTCCTTTCCCTATCCCGCTCGCTTCCGCCTTGCCTCGCCGGAAGCGGTTAACCTGTCATCTTGTATACGCTTGGGCCTGTCCGATGCGGCCGGTGCAACTCCACCGAATGACCATGCCGGGAAGCCCTAGGCGAGACATCTGCCCGCATCGAAGAAAAACCCCTCCGGCGGAAAACTACCTGTCCCCTAAAATCCACGCTAGACGCGCGAACCGCAGCCCCTGTGGAAGGCGCCGCCTGACAACTACCGGCCTCGAACGGGCCGTCCCCTTCGTGTAGTCACCGTCCGCCTGGGCTTGCGCCCCGCGAACCTGATCGACCTGCCGGCCTCGGGCACCGCCCTCGGCTTTGGGTGAAGGGGTTAATGTATTAACTACCGCATGCTGGGTTTTTTGGGGCAAAAACGCTGAAAACCGCCCCCCCAGTGCTACTTGGGGCAGAGCATAACCAAAGCGCCCAGCCGATTTCCACAAATTTTTTGGGGCCGATTATCGGGCGTTTTTTGGGCTTTCGGCGAAATTCGCGGCGCGCCGCTCCTCCGCCCGCGCGGCCTGGACCAGGCTCCGCGGCACATAGCGGAACCACGGCAACTGCACCAAGGGCTGGTTCAGGAAGCCGCGCACAGTATGGTAGACTAGAAATTCGCGTACATATATCTGTGCTACAAATGTAAACCATACCAACACCGCAGCGCCCAACACCGCCGCACGCCACACCGGACGCGACAACGCCAGCGTCGCCGCAATCGCCGGGTGCAACTTTGACGCCTCGCCCGCGGCGTCGAGATGCAGCACCGCGAGCGCGTGCCGCTCCGCGCCGGCGAGGTCTTCCCGCTTCAACCGCCCAGTGTGAATCAGTTCAACAAGGGTTCGCGCATAGGAGCCCGCCGCGATCCAGCGCACGAAAACATACGCAAGGAACCCGTAGATCGAAAGCCGGAAATAGTAACGATTGAGAAACTGAATAAACTCACTGTCGGACATCGCCGCCGTGCCCGGGACGATGTTCTCGATGAAGAGCGGAACGCTCAGTGTGATCGCAATCGGCAAGGACACCAGCGAGTACGCCGCGGCGAGGAGCACGGCGCGTAGCGGCGCATTGCGCGTCACCGCCCACACCGTGCGCAGATGATAGAACGCGCGCCAGTCCCCGGTAACGGCCTGCCGCGCCTGCGCCATCGGCAGATACAACATCACGGCAAGAAACATCAGGATGCCGATCCACGAGACGGCAATGCCGACGTAGTACTGCTCGTAACCCTTGTTGAAGGAGTTGTCCCAGCCCGCGTACCAGCCCAGCTCCCACAACACCGCGGGCAGCGCCATCGCCACGCTGGTATTGAGTATTCCGAGAAGGCCCATGCGAATATTCTGCCCCAAGGACGCACTCACGGTGCGGCTCCACCGGCGCACACGCGCCGCGACACCCTTCGCCGGCGCGGTGCGCAGCCCGCGCGGCTGGACGAACCAATTGGGCCACTCCGCGTGCCGCCGGAAAAGCGCATCGCTGCGGGAGAGCGTGTCGAGCTCCGCTTGCGCCAAGGGGCTGTGCGCTTGCCAAATACGCAACGCGCGCCGCTGCATCGCCCTGTAGCTCCAGCCCACAACAAGAATGGACGTCGGAAAGAATTGGCAGAACACCGCACCGGCGAAAATTTTCCACAGCGCGACGAGGGCTTTGATCACTTTCTGCATGGCCGGTCTCTCCCTTAGGACGGAGTCTGCTTCCTCATTCCAGCGTCGAGCGCGCTACGCGAAAGCCTCCTCGAGCACCGGGCCCTCGGCGAATTCTGTCGGCGCGTTCATCACGCGGCCGATGGTGCTGGCGATGCTGACCTGTTGCGCCTCGCGATCGATCACCGTTCCGCGCGCGATGCCCGGGCCCGTGACGAGCGCAAAAATCTCGTGCGCGGATTTCGATGCGAAGTGGTGTTGGAAGGGCACCGCGAGCGCGCGGTTCGAGTCGCGGCCGCAATCGGGCACGATGACGAACACGGTGTTGCCGCGATAGAACTCGTTCGCCTCGACGGCGGTGGTCAGTTCGCGCAGCCCCTGATCGATCACGGCGATCCCGCGCGTGTAGTGCGAGGGGTTGCCCCAGTGGACATAGTCGGGATCGTTGTAGTTGATCACCATCAGCCGCGGGCGCAGCTTGTCCATCGCGGTGATCGCGATCTGCGTCAGCAGGCGATCGCCACGCGCGTTCACGAATCCGGTGTCGCCGTAAAACGCGCGCCAGTCGTCCCAAAACTTCTCGATCTGCGGCAGCGGCGCGATGGAGCCGTCGAGCCGATAGTCGAGCGACTCGAGCTTTTGGAGGTTTTCGGTCTTCTTTTTTGTCTCCTCTTCGGAGAGCCCGCCGTGTTGGAGTTGGCGACGTAGGAGATGCACCTTAAAGCGATAGAGGCTCAGCGTGGTGCAGCGGTAGTTTGCGCCGAAGAGGTGATGGTTGCTGAACGAATAGAACTATTCGTCGGTGCGGTCTTCGCCGTTGATGATGAGCGTCTCGTGCTCGGCGATATTGTAGGACTTACGCAGGTACTCGAAGAGGGTGGGCACCTTGGCCTCGAAGCGCGCGCCGAGAAATTTTCCGTTGATGTCCTTAAACTTGTCGTACTTGCCGGTGAGCAGATAGAGCGTGCCCTGGCCGTGAGAGGTCTCGACGCCTTCGAGTTGTTCGATGACCATGTTCGTGAAGAGCGTGCCCTGGGGCGCGAGCTCTTTGAGAAAATACGGCGCGTAGGTCGCCTCGGCGTTGATCGTCTCCAGCCGCCGCACGCCGCCGCCGAAGCGCACGAGAATGACATTTGGACCGCGGTAGTCGGGCAGCGTCGGCGTAGGACCCTCGAGCGCCTCGCCATGCGCCGGGTAGAAACCTGCGGCCATCGCACCGAGGGCGCCCATCCCCGTGGCGGACCGTCTCAAGAATTCGCGCCTTGCCAATTCGTCGGGAGCCACGGGCAGACCCTCCACTCGATGTGTCCTTATTATCGCGCAGTACCCGGCCAGCCGTATAGCGCTTACCGCCGGCCGCCGTGTTTTCCCATACTTTAATCGCCCGCCGGGTGCCGCACGCCCTGCGAATACCTTCTTCCC
>VFKU01000380.1 GCA_009885415.1 Rhodothermota bacterium | reverse complement strand
CGGCATCCACCGCGTCCCCAGCTCATTCTCCGGCGATCCCGCCGGCACGGGCGCCGATCCGGGCTTGTACCAGATGGGATTCATCTGCTTGTTCCCCACGCGATAGCGGCCGGGCGTCGTCGGGTTGGTCGACTTGCCCAGTCCGCAGCGGTACACCTTGAACACGCCGTTGCCGTCCAGCAAATACAGCCGGGTCGTCGAACGCTCCACAATTATCTGAAAATCCTTTGGCGTATATTTGAGGCTCTGATTCAAACGCAACTGCGCGTTCTCGTCCAGGCCGTTCGCCCGCGTAAGCAGGCCGAAGGTCGTGTTCAGCTTGATGCCGATGCTCGTGAGCGAATCGCCGCGCTCGACCAGGTGAAACTTGCTGTCTGGGGTCGGCTCGCGCGAGAAAATCTTCCGCACGTTCTCGTTGCCGATGGCGTGCGCGGCCGTAAACCACTCCTCCGAATGGAGCTCCGCGTCTTTCATCACCTTCGCGTAAATTTCCAAGGCCGCCGGGGACTCGTTCTGCGTCTCGTGGTGCGCGGCCAGCGCGATCTGCGCGGGCGCGCGGAAGGCCGGAGGCGCCGTGTCGCGCACCTGCTCATACACCTTGAGCGCATCGGCGCCGCGGCCGCGCTCCTCGAGCGCCCGCGCATAACGAAGCGCGGACGCCGGCTGATCGGGGCTGCCGGCGAAGTCCTCGGCCGCCCGCCGCAAACTCTCGAGCGCGGCGTCTTTGTTGCCGCCTTTCTCTTCGAGCTCAGCCTGAAGCACCAGGGCTTGTTGCGCGATGGAGGGGTCTTTGACGCGATCAAGTATCGGACGAAGGATTCGCGTCGCCTCGACGGTCTCGCCCTTGTCGGCCAGCGCGCGGACCTTGTCGAGGTTCTCCACCGCCGCCGCCTCGACGCGCTGGTCGATGCGGTGCTGAAACACCTGCGAAATTTTCAGCACCCCGGCCGCGATCGCGCCGAGCACGAAAATGACCAGAATGACCTTAAACAGCTTCGGCTCGCGCCGTCTCGATCTTGGCCTTGGCATGTCGGTATTCCCCCAGTTCACACAGCGCGCGCTGACACCCCGCCCCGCACGCTTAAAATCCCCAACCCCCGCCGGAAGTTGCGGCGGCGCTCAGATGCGCGAGCCCGAAATCCGCGAAAGATCCAGCAGGATTTCGGTCACGCTCTGGTACCGCTTTTCCGGCGTGCGCCGCAAGCACTTCAAAATGATCTTGTCCATCTGCGGCGGCACGTCGGGATTATACTTCGACGGAGGCTCGAAGCGGTACTGGCTGCTCACAATCTGTTTCTGGATTTCTTTGGCGTCGCTCCCGGCGCACGGGTGCCGCCCGGCGAACAACTCGTACATCGAGATGCCGAAAGAGAAAATGTCCGAGCGCGCGTCGAGCTTGGCGTTCTTGTTCCGTAACTGTTCCGGGGGCATATAGGCGCGGGTCCCGCCCGCCTCCCGCATGAAGCGTGTCCGCCAACTCGAACTCGACTTCGAAAGACCAAAGTCGAATATCTTCACCTTCTTCTGGTCGCGGGTCAGCATGAAGTTACCCGGCTTGATGTCCCGGTGGACAATGCCGTGGGTGTGCAGATAATCCAGACCGGTGCATAGCCGATACATGATCTCGATCATCTTGCGCATCGCGAGATCGCGTTCCTTGATGTGCTTGCGCAAATCGAAGCCGTCCACATACTCCATCAGCAAACAGCGGCGCATGTGCTCGTTGCGATCGCGCGCTTCGATGATTTCCTTGTGGTAACGCACCACCGTCTCGTGGTTGAGCCGTGCGGCAATCAGGATTTCACGGCCAAGGTGGTCGCGCCGGCGGCGCTTGCGCTCGACGTCGTAGCGCCGGTCAAGCACCTTGATAGCGACCGTCAGATCGCGCTCGCGATCGATCGCCTTGTACACCTTGCCCATACCGCCCGAGCCGATCGGCTTGATGATCTCGTAGTGATCGACGTGCGTGAGCTCGAGTTGATTGTCGTCGTCCTCGTCGAAGATGTCGCGCTCGTCGAGCGCCTCGTCCACAAGCGCCTTGGCGGCGGGGACCACTTTCTTCCTCGAAAAAATACCCAACATGGCAAACAGATCCGCGAATCCTTGCGCGCCAATCGTCCGCGGGGCCGCGCCGCCTCAGCGCGGCTTCCAGTCGCCTCCGCCCGCGGGCACCGGCACTTCTTTGAGTATATCACGCAGCACGCTCTCCTGCGTCACGCGCCGCAGCCGGCTCTCGGGATTCAGAATCAGCCGGTGCTGCAACACCGGCGGTGCGAGCATCTTGATGTCGTCGGGGATCACGTAGCCACGCCCGAGCACCGCCGCATAGGCCTGCGCCGCGCGGAACAGCGCCATCGACGCACGCGGACTCCCGCCCAGCGAAAGATGGACCGAATCGCGAGTTCTGCTGACAATGCGTAACAGGTACTCGCGCACCTTCTCGTGCAAGAAGATTTCGCGCACCGACACCTGCATCTGCCGGATCGTCTCCGCGTCGCACACCGGCTGCACAGAATCGATCGGGTGCGACATCCGCGTCAGCTCGAGCAAGCGCGCCTCGTCCATCAGATTCGGATAGCCCACCGAAATCTTCATCATGAAACGGTCGAGCTGCGCCTCGGGCAGCGGAAAGGTCCCCTCGTGCTCGATCGGGTTCTGCGTCGCGAACACGATAAACGGCTTCTCCAGCGTCCGCGTCACCCCGTCCACCGTCACCTGGCCCTCGGCCATCGCTTCAAGAAACGCAGACTGCGTGCGCGGCGTCGCGCGATTGATTTCATCCGCCACCACGATCTGGTGAAACAGCGGCCCGGGGCGAAACTCAAACTCGCGCGTCTGCTGATTGAAAATCGACACACCGCTTACATCCGACGGCAACAAGTCCGGAGTACACTGAATGCGTGAGAAGGTGCATCCGCTCGACACCGCCAGCGTCCGCACCAAGATCGTCTTCGCCACCCCCGGCACGTCCTCGATCAGCACATGCCCGCCGCCCAGCACCGCCGACAAGGCCATGCGGATCGTGTCCGTCTTGCCGAGCACGACCTTCTCGACATTGGTGACGATATTCTTAATCGCGTCGCGAAATCCGCTCACTGAAATTGCGTGCCCCTGTAGTTTATCGCTCTACGGAAATGGGCCAAACGTCCACCATGGTACCCGCCCCACCCCCGCGCTGCAAACCCTAGCGCGCCGTCCCGGCCGATGCGCCACAATCGTAGCGCCGCCTTCCAGGCGGCACGGGCGCGCCCAATTTTCTAGCGCGCCCGATGCTCCGCCTCTTTGGAAATGTGCATCGCCGCCGCCGGCTCGCGATCGGTCGGCAACGGCGGCGCCGGTGAAAGCGCCGCGATCGCCTCGCGCTCCTCCGGCGTCAACGTAATTTCCTGGCTCGCCAGCGCCTGATCGAGCTGCTCCACATTCCGCGCCCCGACCAGCGCCGAAGTCACCGCCGGATGCGACACGACCCACGCCACCGAGAGCGCGGCCGACGTCACGCCGAGCGTCTTCGCATGTGCGCAGAACTTCTCCGCAATCTCAAGGTAGCTCGGATCCTTGTAGCGCTCGGCGTACATCGGGTGCACCGTGATCCGCCCCGTCTCGCCGCGATTGTATTTGCCCGTGAGCAACCCCGCGCCCATCGCGTTGTAGGGACACACCGCGATCCCCTCATGCGCCGCCATCGGCAAAATCTCCACCTCCGCCACGCGCTTCACAAGGCTATACATCGGTTGCAGCGCGCTCACCGGAGCAAAACCATTCGCCTTGGCGCACTCGATCGCCTTCACCGTCTGCCACGCGCTGAAGTTCGACACCGCCAAATAATGCACCTTGCCCTGGCGCACCAACTGGTCCATCGCCCCCAGCGATTCTTCCAACGGGGTCCCCTCGTCCCAATGATGCAAATACAGCACGTCGATATAGTCGGTCTGCAAGCGCTTCAAACTCGCCTCGACCCCCTTCAAAATATGCAGCCGCGACGACCCGCGCTCGTTGACGCCCTTCCCCGTAGGAAAATAAACCTTTGTCGCCAGCACGATCGCGTCGCGCCGCTCCTGCAACCAGCGCCCGACAATCTGCTCCGTCGTCCCGCGCGTATAGATGTCGGCCGTGTCGAAAAAATTGACCCCCGCCTCCAGCGCGCGATCCATGATCAGCCGAGAGAGCGCCTCGTCGGCCTCATTCCCAAAAGTCATCGTCCCCAGGCAAAGCTCCGACACCTTGATCCCCGCCTGGCCGAAGCGCACATACCGCATGGGCTATACTCCAATAAATAAGGTCAGACCGAATGGTAACAATGCCAAGCACCATTCACCAAGAACGGCGATTGGGGAGGGACGCGCTCCCGCGCGTCCGCACGCACACCCGAATCCAAAACCATACCGCAGAAAACCGCCCGTCAACCCGCGATTTCAGTGGCGTCTGGTTAACCCTCGGACGCGCAGGAGCGCGTCCCTCCCTCTGCGCATGCGTGTTTCCGTGGCTGTAAACCGTCAGGAAGACGCGCCCGCGCGCTTCTCCGAAGGCTACGCCCGTCTCCGCGCGCTCGGGCCAGTCGCGGCACGCGAACGCCCGGAAAACGTCAGCGAAGACCTCGTCCAGGCCATCTGGTACGACCAGCTATTTCGCGCCAAGGAACTGCGCACCGCCGAAGGCTGCCCGCTGCGCGTCGTTTCCCCCGGCTGGTGGAACCGCGCCGACGGCCCCGACTTCCGCGCCGCCCAAATCGAATTCGACGGCCGCCTCCGAACTGGCGACGTGGAGATTCATCTCGTCTCCGCCGGATGGCGCCAGCACGGCCACCATCTCGACGCGCGTTACGACGAAGTCATCCTCCACGTCGTGCTCGACGCCGCGCCGGACGACGCCCGCGCAATCACCGCCTCGGGCCGGCCGATCCCCTCGCTGGCGCTGCGGCCGCATCTTGAAGAAGATATCGAGGCCCTCGCCGAACGCGTCGACCTCGAGCCCGCCGGCCAGCGCCTCGAAGGTACTTTCGGACGCTGCGCCGGCATCGTCGAGGCCTACGGCTCCGGGCGTCTGCTCGAGCTGCTCCAACTCGCCGGCGAATGGCGCATGCTCTTCAAAGCACGCACGCTCCGCGAGCGCATGGATCGCGCCGGGCCCGATCAAGCCGTGTACGAAGCCGTCCTCGAGGCCTGCGGATTCGCGCACTTCAAGCAGCACTTTAAAGCCGTCGCGCGCGCCCTGCCCTACGAACGAGCGCGTCAACTCGCGCAAGAAGACGCCCTCCT
>VFKU01000293.1 GCA_009885415.1 Rhodothermota bacterium | reverse complement strand
GGACATCCCGGGCGCCTGCGTCTCGGGCGCGGCCAGCGCGAAGCGGTCTGCACTGGAGACGTTCACCTGCGGCACGGGCCGCGTCTCGGAGCGGGTCGCGGTCTCCGTGATTTCCATGCGGTCGCCGGGCTTTTCGCAACCGGCCAATACGGCGACAAAGTACGCAGTGAGCAAAATTCGAGGGAACAATGAAGTCATGGGCCTCCGACCGGGGAGAATGCGGGCGAGCGTCGCGCGACCGGCTATATTACCCTTTGCGCGCACCGGCTTCAATCGCTCCAAGCCCCTGCCCCACCAGAAATTACAAACACGGCCAGGCCCCGATGGTTCCCGCAATCCACTCTTGAAACGATCTGGAATCGCGGAAGCTCACCGCCAATTGTGGCGGACCGCGCCCAGGTCGGGAACACCTGGCGCCCCTGCAATAGTGGGCCGAATTATTCCAATGTGATACTCTGATCGTGCGAATTGCGCTGAATTGCCCATGGACGGCGCGATCCCCGGAGCACGAAGGCAGTGACGGCAGTACGGCAGGTGTGCGTGGCGTTTGCGGTCGCGGCGGCGTGGTGCGCGACGGCCCGCGCGACCGATTTGCTGCCTGATATGATCGTCGACTCGGCGCGGCTCAACGATTTCGTATTCACGAAGAACATCATCCCTGGCCGCGTCCACATCCGCTTTTCCAATGGCACAGCGAACGTCGGCCTCGGGCCGCTCTTCGTCTATCCGGGGACGGCCACCGCGACCACGCAGCCCGTCTTCCAGCGCATCTTTCTGTCGCAGGGCGGATTCCGGAATCGGTCGGCGGGCATCTTTGTGTTCCATCCGACGCACAACCACTTCCATTTCGGCGGCTGGGCGCAGTACAGCATCCGCGCCGTGCTGCCCAGCGACGGCATCGGCCCCGTGTTGCGCGAGGGCAGCAAGACCAGCTTTTGCCTGTTGGACTCGACGCACTATACCGGCCCCGGCCAAGTGCCCTGGGCGACACAGCAATTTACCGGATGCGGCAATACCGCGCAGGGCGTCTCGGTGGGCTGGGAGGACTTGTATAGCCGCACCTTGCCGGACCAGTGGATCGACATCACGGGATTGGCGCCGGGCGAATACTGGCTGGAGTCGGTCGTGGATCCGCTAAATCGAATCGAAGAGCGGAACGAGAACAACAACGTCGGCCGCATCAAGCTGAACATCACTCCTGGACTATTGCCCGTCCCGGACGAGATTCCGGCCGGCCGCGGGTTCCCACTTTTGCTGACGGCTATGTTACTCTTGGCCGGAGCGGGGACGCTGGCACTGCGGGCCAGGGCCTGGGGGATTTCAAAGCCGTGACACAAGACACTCTGCACGAGACCGAACTGCAAGGCGACGGCGAGACCGGCGACTTCATCGTCGATGAAGCGACGGACCACGTCCTGCGGCTGCACTTGGAGTCCTTCCAGGGGCCGATGGAAGTCCTGCTCTATCTCATCAAGGCGCAGGAAGTCGACATCTTCAATATCCCCATTTCGACGATTACCGACCAATACCTGAAGTTCCTCGACCTCATCGAGGTCCACCAACTCGACGTCGCCGGCGACTACCTCGTCATGGCGGCCACGCTCATCCAGATCAAGGCCAAGATGCTCATCCCCGCCGACATCGACGTGGACGACGAGGAGGGCGCGGAGGAAGAAGATCCGCGCCTCGAACTGGTCGAGAAGCTCATCCAATACCGCATGTACAAAGACGCCGCAGCGCGGCTGGCCGGGCTCGAGGACGAGCGGGCGAACTGGTACACGCGCAATGTGAAGCCCGACGCGGACCTGCTCTACTCGCCTGAGGATGAAACCAACTTTCTCGAAGTGAGCCTCTTCGACGTCGCGCAGGCCTTCAAGGGCGTGATGCGCTTCCTCCACGAGGACCGCCCGCACAACGTCGATCTCGAGGTATCGAGCGTAGACGAGAAGATCGAGTTTATCCAGACGCTGCTCGACATGCAGGCGAGCGTCGGCTGGGTCGACCTTTTCCACATGGCGCGCAACCGCGTCGAGGCGATCTGCTTCTTCCTGGCGATCCTCGAGCTGTG
>VFKU01000045.1 GCA_009885415.1 Rhodothermota bacterium | reverse complement strand
TCCCGCGGAAGACCCCACCGCGATAGCGCCATTCGCGGCGTGTGAGTTGCAACGCCATTTTTCCCGGCGTATGGTCTTGCCCGGAGTCTCACACGGCGACCCAAGACGAGGGGAGAGGCATGGCCAAGACGACTGAGAAGCGAGCACCCGACGGAAATCTGAGCCGCCGGCAATTCCTGAAACGCACCGCAGGCCTCAGTGCCGCCGCCGTGGCCTTCCCTATGATTGTCCCGGGATCCGCCTTGGGCAAGAACGGTGCGGTCGCGCCGAGCAACCGCATTGTCATGGGCTGCATCGGCGTCGGCAGCCAGGGCACCGGCAACCTCGAAGGCTTCCTCCGTTTCCCCGAGGTCCAGGTCGTCGCCGTCGCAGACGTGGACGCCGCCCATCGCGCGAACGCCATAGGGAAGATCAACGAAACCTACGACAACAAAGACTGCAAAGAATACAACGACTTCCGCGAAATGCTCGAACGCCGCGGACTCGACGCAATCTCGATTGCCGTGCCGGACCATTGGCATTCCCTGACCGCGATCGCCGCCGCGCGCAAGAAGCTCGACATTTACGCCGAGAAGCCCCTCGCCCTGACCATCGCCGAGGGCCGCGCGATGGTCGACGCCGTCGCTGCCCACAAGATCGTCTGGCAGACCGGAAGCTGGCAGCGCTCACAGCCGCACTTCCGCCTGGCCTGCGAACTCGTGCGCAACGGTCGCATCGGCGACGTACACACGGTCGAGGTCGGCCTGCCGACCGGTTCGCCGATCGAGCCGCAGCAGGAACAGCCCGTCCCTGAGGGCTTCGACTACAACTTCTGGCTCGGGCCTGCGCCGGAAGCGCCCTACACCAAGGAGCGCTGTCACTATCAGTTCCGCTGGATTCTCGATTACTCCGGCGGCCAGCTCACCGACTGGGCTGCGCACCACGTCGATATCGCCAACTGGGGCATGGGCACCGAGAACACCGGGCCCGACGAAGTCGAAGGCAAGGGCATTTTCCCCGCGCGCGGCCTCTGGGACGCGGCGACGGATTACTGGATCGTCGCGCACTACCCCGCCGGAGCCTCGCCCGTCGCGCCCAAGGGCTTCAACATGATCCTCTCGAATGCCTTCCCCAACGGCACGAAGTTCCGCGGGAGCGCGGGTTCGCTTTTCGTTGGGCGTGGCAACGCGCTCGAGACCGACCCAAAAGAAATCAAGGACTCGCCCATCGGCGAGAAGGACATCCACCTCTACGACTCCAAGAACCACGCCGGGAACTTCCTCGAGTGCGTCCGCTCCCGCAAAGAAACCATCACCCCCATCAGCGCCGCCCACCACGCCATCGCCGTCGCCCACCTCGGCAACATCTCCATGCGCCTCGGCCGCAAGGTGCATTGGGACCCCAAGGCCGAGCGTTTCATCAACGATCCGATTGCGGATCGTATGCTGTCGCGCGCCATGCGCGCCCCTTGGACGATTTGAGGAGGCACGACGATGAACAACACGACAATCGCTTCGATAGTGGGTGGGACGACAGTGGCCGAACTACAGAACGTCAAAGTCGGCGGGAACGCAGCGCCCCTGCGAGTGGACTTGGTTCAGGCCGGGAGAGTTGTGAAGAGCATATCAACATATAAGAGTGGAGACGGCCGCGAGTTGCTTGCAGAAATTGAAGAAATGGTCCGCCAGTCGCAATACAACGATGCAGATCGCGCTGGGATGGCGAAAATTCTCGTTACGTCGCTTGCCGGAGACGCCACCAACGACGCCAAGGCCTTCGCGTGCCGCCAGTTGTGGCTCATCGGCACGCCCGCCGAAGTCCCGGCCCTCGGTAACGCGCTCAAAGATCCCGCGCTAAGCCACATGGCGCGCTACGCCCTGCAGAACATGGAGTCTCCGGAAGTCGACAAAGTCCTCATCGCTGCGCTCGACGGCACCGAACCCAGCGTCCAGATCGGCGTCATCAACAGCCTCGTGATGCGGAAGTCTCCCGGTGCGCTCGACGCCATCAAGCCGCTGCGCAAGTCCAAGGACAAAGCCGTGGCTGCCGCCGCGAAACACGCCATCGGCCGCCTCGAAGGGAAAATCGTTCCGTAGATATTTGTCATGCATCTCAAGATGCCATCAAGGAGTTTTGGCTTTGAAGGTGAGCCTCGCAGATATACGGGCAATCTCCAGCCTGCTATACGATTACCTTGAACAATCAGGCCGACAAGAATTCGAGATTGAAGAGGATTACTATTGGGAAATCCCGGAAGAGCACATGTATGATCCCGCGAATGACCCGAAGGATTTCACGCTTGGACAACTGAGTTTCGACTGGGATGATCTGAAGAGCATGCTCAAAGATCAGAACGAGCACCCGCCAATTGGTTATGGGTTGGTCTGGCTTTCTTCGATTATCCGAGTAATTGGCCAGAGGAGCGGGTATTGAATAACAAGCAATAGTTGTGTGGTGCTTGCTTAGATCTTGAGAAAGTGTGCACGGGCTGTCCTAAGGGCAGCCCGTGCATAATGTTTATTGTTCATGTGAGAAACTGTGCCCGTGGTTCGGACGCGAGTCTTTGCTTGGGAGAGCCGAGCGATAGAGGCAGCATATACCGACATGTACGGAACTTTTCTGGCGGCAAGCGCGATAACTGCGGTGATGGTATTCGTCTCACTGCAATTTGTCTCTGCGCCCTATGGGCGGCACGCGCGCCGAGGCTGGGGTCCCGCCGTGCCCAGCAAGATCGGCTGGATCGTCATGGAGGGCGTCGCCGCGCTCGCCATCGTGTACTTCTTCCTGCGCCAGCACCCGACGATGACGCCCACGCTATGGCTCTTGATCGGCCTCTGGGAAGTCCACTACATCAACCGCTCCTTCATCTATCCCTTACGCACCCGCACGCGCGGCAAGACCAATCCCGTCGCGATCGTTCTGATGGCGATGGCCTTCAACACATGGAACGGCTACCTGAACGGCCACTGGCTCGGCGCGCACGCAGCGGACTACACCGCATCGTGGATTCAGCGCCCGAGCTTCATCGCAGGCCTGGCCTGTTTCGCGGCGGGTTTCGCAATCAACGTCTGGTCCGACGAAATCCTGCTACGCCTGCGCAGCGGAACAAATACCGGTTACACCGTTCCGCGCGGCGGCCTCTTCCGATTCGTCTCCTGCCCAAATTACTTCGGCGAACTCGTCGAGTGGACCGGCTGGGCGCTGATGACCTGGTCCCCGGCGGGCCTGGTGTTCGTACTCTGGACCGCCGCAAACCTCGTGCCCCGTGCCCGCAGCCATCACCGGTGGTACCGCGAACAATTCGCAGACTACCCCCGTGAGCGCCGCGCGATCATCCCTTTCGTGTACTAAGGACTAAAGGACAGACAGGATTTACATGATTAACAAGATTTTGAACAATCAATCTTGTTAATCATGTAAATCCTGTCCAATTTTCCCTTTTCCTTCAATACCTTCGCGTGGCTACTTCTTCGGCATCGCCACCCACTTCTGTTTAGACCCCGCGCTCTTCACCACAGTCTCAATGAACAACATCCCGCGCAGACCGTCATCCACGTTCGGAAAATCCAGCGCCAGCGGGTCCGGCTTCACGCCAAGAATACTCGCCCGAATCGCGTCACCTGCATTCTTGTATACATTCGCAAAGGCCTCCAAGAAAGCCTCCGGATGTCCCGAAGGGATACGCGTAGCGCGAGCCGCCGCCGGACTCTTCGCGGCGACATACCCGTTCCCGCGCTTCCACACTTCCTCCGGCCCGTCCTGCGATTTGATGTTCAGATAATTCGGATGCTCCTGGTGCCACTCGAGGCCCTTTTTCTCGCCGTAGACCCACAGCGCGAGGCCGTTTTCCTCTCCGACGGAAATCTGACTCGCATGCAGCAACCCGCTCGCGCCGTTCTCAAAGCGCAACAGCACATTCCCGTCATCATCCAGCCGGCGGCCCTTCACGAAGGTGTGCAAGTCGGCGCACAACTCCTTGATGCGCAGCCCGGTCACGTACTCCGCCAAATTTTCTGCGTGCGTGCCGATGTCGCCCATGCACCCCGCCGCGCCGCTGCGCTTGGGGTCCGTGCGCCAGGCCGCCTGCTTCTGGTCCGTCTTCTCCAGCGCGGTCGAGAGCCAGCCCTGCGGGTACTGCACCACCACCTTGCGAATCGGTCCCAGCTCGCCCCCGCGCACAAGGTCGCGCGCAAGCTTGACCATCGGATAGCCGGTGTAATTGTGCGTCAACGCAAAAACCTTCCCAGACTTCTTCACAATCTTCTGCAAGCTGCGCGCCTCGGCCGTAGTCAACGTCATCGGCTTGTCGCACACGACGTGGAACCCCGCTTCAAGAAAGGCCTTCGCAACCGGGAAGTGGACGTGGTTCGGCGTCACAATCGACACGAAGTCGATGCGCGTGCCGAGCGGCAGCGCGCGCTCCTTCCGGAGCATTTCCTCGTAAGAGCCATACACGCGCGCAGGCTCAAGATCGAGTTCCGCGCCTTTTTGTTTTGATTTCTTCGCATCGCTCGAAAACGCCCCCGCGACGAGATCAATCCCGCCGTCCAGCGAGGCCGCCTTGAAGTGCACGTCGCCGATAAATGCACCCGGCCCCCCGCCGACCATCCCCATCTTCAGTTTTCTGCCGAGTTGACTCATGGACTACTCCTCAAATGCTTTATCAAACGCGACGTCCGAGGGCTCAAAGTCCAGATTGCGCACATACTCGCAAGATTCGCGCGCCCCGTGTTCGCGGTTCATCCCGGAGTCTTCCCACTCCACCGACAGCGGGCCCTGGTAGTCGATGCGGTTCAACGCGCGGATGATGCCCTCGAAGTCCACGTCGC
>VFKU01000539.1 GCA_009885415.1 Rhodothermota bacterium | reverse complement strand
CCGACGTGGGTGCCGCGGTCGTTTTTGCAGCCGGGGAAGCGGATCAAGCTACACCCGGAGGATTACTACGCGTATGGCAAGCACCGCGGCGGGATTGACGAGCGGTGGTTTGCGTCGACTACGCCATGCGCGAACGACAATCGCGAGCCGGACGAGGGGCTGAGCTATGTCGTGCACGCGGGGAAGCGCTTCACGCTGAAAGACGCGGTGGAGGCGCTGGGCGCGGACGCGATCGGGCCGAGCATCTGGAACAAGTACAAGCGCTGGCCGGTGTACAGCAAGTTTTTCGACAACATGGGGCCGATTCCGCACCACATGCACCAGAATGCGGCGCAGGCGAAGTTGGTCGGGCAGGAGGGCAAGCCGGAGTCGTATTATTTCCCGCCGCAGTTGAACGCGATCGGAAATAATTTTCCGTATACCTTTTTCGGGCTGGAGCCGGGCACGACGAAGGCGCAGGTGCGGCGTTGCCTGGAGAATTGGAACAAGGGCGACAACGGGATTTTGGATTTATCGAAGGCGTATCGTTTGAAGCCGGGGACGGGGTGGCTGGTGCCGCCGTGCATTCTACATGCGCCGGGATCGCTGGTGACCTACGAGCCGCAGTGGGGCAGCGACGTGTTTGGGATGTACCAATCGCTGGTCGAGGGGCGCGATGTGCCGTGGGACTTGTTGGTCAAGGACGTGCCCAAGGCGAAGCACCGCGACTTGGATTACTTGGTCGAGCAGCTTGATTGGGAAGGAAACGTCAATCCCAAATTCAAGGACAGCCACTACCTCGAGCCGATTCGCGACGAAAAGGGCAGCGGCGAGCGGCATGAGGACAAGTGGGTCGTGTACGGCACGATCGCGGGCGAGCAATTGTTCTCCGCGAAGGAGCTGACCGTGCAGCCTGGCGCGAAAGTGACGATCAAGGACGGCGGCGCGAGCGGCGTGTACTGCATCCAGGGCCGCGGGCGGATCGGGAATCTGGCGCTGGAATGCCCGGCGATGCTGCGCTTCGACGAGATGAGCGAGGACGAGGTCTTTATTTCGGAGGCGCGCGCGAAGGCGGGGTATACGGTGGAGAATCTCGGTGGGGAGTGTCCGCTGGTATTGTTGCGGTACTTCGGGCCGGAGGTGAATCCGGGTGCGCCGAAGTTGGGCGGGGCGAAAAAGAAGCGGTAGTAGTTTGGTGAGTACCAAAGCGGTGAGACGCCGCTTCCACTTTGGGTGAGGAGGTCGTATGAAGCGAATTTCGATTGGGTCGTGGGCGTATGCGATTGGGCCGTATGAGAAAAATCCGGTTCCGTGGGCGGAAGTGACGAAGAAGCTCAAGGATCTGCATTTTGACGGCGTCGAGCTGGGCGGGTTCAGCATTCATCCGAGTCCGGAGACGCATCCGACGAAGGCGGACCGGGAGCGTCTGCGCGCGGAGATGGGGACGGTGGGGCTGGGCTTCAGCGGCTTTGTGCCGAATTTGTGGGACCAGCATCTGATCGACACGGAGGACCCGGCGCCGTACATTGCGAAGTTTGCGGCGGGGCTGGAGTTCGCGGCGGACTTGGGCATCAAGGGCTTGCGCGTGGATTGTGTGCAGCCGCCGACGATTCTGGAGTCGATGGACGAAGAGACAGCGATGAACCGCGTGGTGAAGACGTGGCAGCAGTGCTGCGACCTGGCGGATG
>VFKU01000208.1 GCA_009885415.1 Rhodothermota bacterium | reverse complement strand
TGAATCCGAGAAAACCGAACATCCGCCCCGCGAGCACGCCGGACACGTGTTCACCGCCAAAAATCTCCTCGTAGCTCGGCTCGTATTGCTGCGGCCGGATCAGGAAGCGCGGCGAGACTTGAATCCGCCCGGTGATCCGCGTCGTCAGCGCGCCCGGCGCAATCGCCTCACCGAGACAAAGGTACGGCAACTCGTGGTATCCGCTGATGATGCCGTAGCGCGGCTGCCGGACGACCACGGTCTGATCGAAGAGCTCTTTCAATTCGCGCGGATTCAAACTCATAGTGTTCCATTCTAACAGGCGGCGAGATATGCCGCTCAACGGCGATAATTCACTTGATAAAATCCTGCGTGGACAGGGCATCGAGATAGAGGGTTGCGATGAAGGCTTGGGTGCGCCCGACGTTGAGATGATAGAAGGCGCGAAGGCGTGCGCCCGGCGCGATGCTCTCCCATTTCGCGCGATCGACGGGGACTTCCATCTCAAACGTACGTGGGCCAACGAGATCCGCGCGGGCTTTGGTCTCCACCGGAATCAGCGCCGCATCCGCGGGCGACGCGGCGGGGATTTCCAGGCGAACGCGAAGCGCACCCTCTTTCGCTCCGGTCGCGCGCGGTGGAATTTTTTCGAGCACGACGACATCGCCGCTACGGCCGGGATGCCATCGATCGAGCCGACTGTTCGAGAGCGCGCGTGCGGTCCACGCGAGCGCGCCTACAAAAACCGCAACGGCGAGCGCCGTGATCAGCCATTTCCAGGGGCGCTGCATGGATGATTCTCCGCGCCGAATCACTTCGCGCCTGCGCCGACCCCGTGCTCGGCGGCGTAGTCGCCCAGTTTTTCGCGCAGAAGTTTGCGTCCGCGAAACAGCCGCGACATGACGGTGCCGATGGGGCGCTTCACGATTTCCGCGATTTCTTTGTAGGACTTGTCTTCGATGTCCGCCATGATTACCGCGTCGCGGAAATCCTCGGGCAACTCATCAATCGCGCGGCGGACCTTGTCGTCCAACAGCTCGAGCACGTCCTCGTAACGCCGCCCGCGCGGCTGATACAGCACCTTGGGATCCGGCGTCGTCTCGGGCGCCGGCTCAGCCCCCGTCAAGGCCACCTGCGCCGGTCGCCGCACCCGCCGGCGATAATCGTTGATGAAGGTATTACGGAGGATCGTCAGCAGCCACGCCTTGATGTAGCTGCCCTTCTGGAACTTGTCGTGGAAACGCAGCGCTTTCACGATCGTGTCTTGCGTCAGGTCTTCGGCATCCGCGGGGTTGCGCGTCAGTTTCAGCGCCACCGCATACAACATGTCCAAATGTGAGAGCACCAACTCGTCAAAATCAGCCAAGCGCCCCGAATCCACCGGGGCGACCTTGGGCCGCTTGACCTGGCTGGGCTTGATCATGAGCTGAGTGTCCATGGTAACTAGACGAAAAGCGTTCGGGAATATTCCCATAACCCAAACAGCTCTGTCTACTTCTCCTAATACCTTTTGGGGTCCAATCGACCTAGTCTTAGGTATTTAAACCCCGTCCAGCCCATGCCTCGGCAATCGCCGTTCCGATATAATCTCGCAAATGTCTGCGCCCCAACCACCTGCGACTCAAATCCCTACCGAGAGTGTCCGTCGCTTCGCGCTGGAACTAGGTTTCGACGCCTGCGGTTTCGCCAGCCCCTCCGCCCCCATCGACCCCGGCGGGCACCTGAACTCGTGGCTCGCGGCCGGATTTCACGCCGATATGAAATGGCTCGCCCAGACGGCTTCCACCCGCACGGACGTCCATCGCAAATTGCCCGGTGTGCGGACGGTCGTCGTCCTGGCTCGTAACTACTATTCGGAACGACCCGATGCGCCAAGCGGCCACGGTCGAGTCGCGCGCTACGCCTGGGGACGCGATTACCACCGCGTCCTGCGCCGCCCCTTGATACGACTCGCGCGCCACCTCGACGCGCTCGAAGAGGGCGCGAAGAGTTACTCGAGCATCGACACCGGCCCCATCATGGAGCGCGCCTGGGCGCAACGCGCGGGCGTCGCGGCGATCGGGAAGAATAGCCTCGGACTCCGGCGCGACCTCGGCTCGTGGTTTTTCCTGGCGACGATCCTCACCACGGTGGAACTGAGGCCGGATAAACCGGCCGAGGATCTCTGCGGGACTTGTACGCTTTGTCTGGAGACCTGCCCTACGCAGGCCATCATCCAGCCGGGTGTCGTGGATGCGCGCCGCTGCATCTCGTATCAGACGATTGAGAACCGGGGCGAGATTCCGCCGGAGTTAAGCGGCGGACACGGCGACTGGGTCTTCGGCTGCGATGTGTGCCAGGAGGTCTGTCCGTGGAACCGCTTCGCAAAGGAGACGACGATGCAGGCGTTTCGGCCAAGGCCTGATCAGGCGAACCCCGTCCTCTCGGACTTACTGGAAATGAGCGAGGATGAATTTCACAAGCGTTTCGCCGGCTCGCCCCTCCGCCGCGCGAAACTTCACGGAATGCGGCGCAACGCGCAGATCGCGCAGGCCAATTCCAAAAACCGGGGATCGTCAGCTAAATAAGCGCGGCTCAGGCGGCGGTATCGACGCCCGACGGGCCGCCCGCCGAGGCGTCGTCCCCGTTCAAGCCGTTTAGAATCGCCAGGAATTTCTCGTATGCGCCGCCGTTTCCACTCGGCAGGGACAGGGGCGGCAGAACCTGCGCGGAAGCGAATTGTTCCTGAAGGTTCTTGATCGCGTCCTGGAAGGATTGGGTGAGGTTCTCGACCAAGGCGGTAAAATCCAGGCCCGTGGCATCGACCGCCAGTACCTCGAGCTCGCTCGCAAGCGGTACATCCACCGGCGGAGCGGCTTCAGATTCTGGGGCCGCGGGGATCAGGGCTTGTATCGCCTCAAGAAAATTCTGAAAGGCCGTGCCTAAGGCATCGACCAAGGCCGAACCTTTGGGATCCTTGGCACCGTCGAAACCCGCGAAGAGATTTCGCACGGCCTCTTCGAAATCCGATGCGGCGTTTCGCATCTGTTCCGCCGTTTCAGACTCAATCCCGTCCTGATTCAAAAATTCATCGAGGATTCCACCGACCGCGTCCAGGATCGGCCCTTCCCCACCCTTTATTCCTTCATCGGAGGCCGTCGCTTGCAAGGCGGAGATCTCGTCTGCGAAGTTAATCCGCAGACGAACATCGGCGACGCCCTTGAAATGCCCCTCCTGCAACAGCCGCAAGACGCCATGCGCGGGCCTCAATTTCTCCCCGGAGGCCGCCTCGGTTTTCTTCGGCGCAGCAGCAGCCTCAAGCGTTCCCTCGCTCGGACGTGCTGGCGCCGCTGGTCCGCGCCCCTTGCCCGCGCTTACGGCGGCCCCTTGAACCCCCGGTCCGTGTACCTGCATAAAACGCCCCCCGGTAATCCCCCACATCGGATGTATCGGCACTTTGCTGAAATACTTTAGCGGCACCTGTCCCGTTGACTTGGATTCGCGGGCAATGTTAACTTTAGGTTCATCCATCTGCGGGCCGCTTTCGGCTGATTCGGGGAACGCACGGAGTTTACACATCCAGCCATGAACCTGACTATTGCAGGGCGCCACGTTGAGATCACCGATGCTATTCGGGGCCACGTCGAAACGGGCCTTCAGCGCGTCAAGCGCCATTTCGACAAGGTCATCGACGCCAACGTCATCCTAAGCATCGAGAAACACCGGCACCGGCAGATCGCCGAAATCAATTTGCACGCCAACGGCCTGCGGATTAACGCCAAGGAATCCACGCCGGACCTGTATTCCTCCATCGACGCGGCGCTGAACAAAATCGAGCGGCAGGTCACCCGCCACAAGGACCGCATCCGCCGCCACCAGCCGCGCACCGCCCGCGAGACGCGCGAAGTCCACCATCACGTCATCGAATTCGGACCCGAGCAAGCGCACGAGACGACGGAGCAAAAGATTACGCACCGCGAGAAACTGCCCCTGCAAACGATGAGCGTCGAAGAGGCCGCCTTCCAACTCGGCCTTGTCGAAGACGATTTCATCATGTTCTGCAACGCGGAGACGCACCAGGTCAACGTCGTCTACGAGCGCGGCGACGGCACCTACGGCGTCATCGAACCGCAATTCTGAAGCGGCGTCCACGGAAGACTCGAGGGGACTCATAGGACATATGGAGCCTATAGGTCATATCGGGCCGGGTAGAGGCTTCTTCAAGAGCCTGCTAGAATGAACCCTCACGAGTCTCCCCACATCGATCGGGGCCCGGCGCGATGAACACCGACAAGCTTGTCATCAAACGAAAGTCGAGCATGCCCGTGGTGCGCCTACTCGACCATTTTGGCGACGCGCTCAATGTCGTCGCCGGCCACCAGGGGATCGGCCGCCAGGTTTATAACAGCGACTTGAACCGTCCCGGCCTGGCGTTGAGTGGATACCTCGACTACTTCGCCAGCGATCGCGTACAGATTCTCGGCAACACCGAAACCCATTACATGGAGCGCCTGCAGACTTCTGCGCTTCAATATCGCTTGGAGAACATGTTCTCCTTCGAGATTCCCGGCTTCCTCCTCTCACGCAATTTGAGGCCGGTCAGCCTCTTCATGGACATGTGCAACGAGCGCGGCATCCCCGTCATCTCCTCGCCCATGTCGACGGACGAACTCATCAGCCGCGTGATCGTTTATCTTGCGGATGAGTTTGCACTCGAGACGGAAATCCACGGCACGGCGGTCGACTGCTACGGCGTCGGCGTGCTCATCGTCGGCCAGCCGGGTATCGGCAAGAGCGAAGTCGCGCTCGAACTCGTCGAGCGCGGCCACCTGCTCGTCGCCGACGACCTTGTCGCGCTCCGCCGCACCCAAGACGACCGTCTCGTCGCGCGCACCAACCCTCAGATCGAACACTGCATGGAAATTCGCGGTGTCGGAATTGTGGACATCAAGAGCGTCTTCGGCGTCGGCCGCGTGACCAGCCGAAAAATCGTCGCTTTCATACTCGAACTCGAGGAGTGGCACGAGAACACCGACTACGACCGCACCGGCCTCGCGGACGAATACCGCACCATCCTTGGCGTGCGCATTCCCTACCTGCGCATTCCGGTCCGCCCCGGCCGCAACATCGCGGTCATCGCGGAAGTGGCCGCGCTCAACCACCGGCTCAAAGAACTCGGGGTCCACCCCGCCGAAATCCTCAACCGGCGCATCATGGAAAGCATGGGCGTAATTCGGCCCTGAGCGACCCTATGACGTCCCCCGCGCGCTTTGTCATCATCACCGGTCTGTCCGGCGCGGGAAAGACGCAGGCCCTACGCTTCCTTGAGGACCAGGGTTTCTTCTGCGTCGATAATCTTCCCGCCACGCTCCTGCCAACCTTTGCGCAGTTGATTAACTCGGCGGAGTCGCCACACCCGCGCGTAGCGGTCTGCGTCGATGCACGCGCGGGTCACGAACTGGCCAAACTGCCCGACTACCTCCGCCAGATCACGGCCATGGGCTATCGCCCTGAGCTGGTGTATCTCGATACGGACGACGCCACGCTGCAAAAACGCTACAGCGAATCGCGGCGGCCGCACCCCGCTTCGCCCGCCGGCAGCATCACAGAGGGAATCGCACGCGAACGCGAGATTCTTGGCTCGTTGCGCGAGCGCGCGGACCTCGTGATCGATACGAGCGACATGAGCACCGGCGAACTGCGCAACCGTATCGCCGGACTTGCGCTCCGCGGCGAGTCGCAAAAAGAGATGCGCATCTCCCTGCTCACCTTTGGCTACAAGCACGGCGTACCCAAGGAGGCCGACCTGGTCTTCGACGTCCGCTTCCTGCCCAACCCGCACTACGACGAGGCCCTGCGCGCGCGCGACGGCCGCGACCCCGCCGTCCGGCACTACGTTCTCGAAAACGAGACCGCGCAGGCCTTTCTCTACCGCCTCACGGAGCTGCTTGAGTTTCTCGTCCCCAAATACGCCGCCGAGCCGAAGGCCTACCTCACCATCGCCGTCGGATGCACCGGAGGCCGCCACCGCTCCGTCGCGATCGCTGAAGAGCTTGCGGTCTTCCTTGCGTCCCTCGGCTACGCCTTGACCATCAAACACCGCGACGCGGCCCTGCTCGCTTAAGCCCACCCCCGCTCCGTGCAACCCTCGCCGCGATTCCGGTATCATCCCCCGATTGTCACGAATTGCGCCGGGTGATCCGGCGCGGCATCTTGCGGGGAATGTGCGAAATCATGCCGGAATTAAGCGAAGAAATGGTCATCTCGAACAAGCTCGGTATGCATTTGCGACCGGCGCAGCAATTCGTCCAGACGGTGCTGAAATTCAAGTGTGACGTCCACGTCCACAAAGACGGCCAGCGGGTGAACGCCAAGAGTATTATGGGATTGCTCACGCTCGCGGCGGCCAAAGGCACGCAGATCATGGTCGTGTGTGACGGCGAAGACGCCGAGCGCGCCATGCAGGCGGTTCGCGTCCTTATCGAGTCCGGTTTCGGAGAAGACATCTAACCAAGGGGGCCGCGCCCCGGAGCGTCCGCATGGCCCAGGCAACGCCGGAAAAACGGCTCCGCGGGATTGGCGTCTCGGCGGGCATCGCGATCGGGCCCGCCCGCACCTTTCATCTGCGCTCGCTCGACATCCATCCGCGCGCCATCGCCGACCCCGCCGCCGAACTCGCCCGCTACGATGACGCCGTCGCGCGCGCGCGGCACGACCTCGCGCAGCTCAAGCAGCAGACCGCCGACGAAATCGGGGAGCGCCAGGCCGCGATCTTCGACGCGCACCTCGCACTGCTCGACGACCCGGCGCTACGCCCCGAGGTCGAGCGCAATCTCGACCTCGAACGGCTCAACGTCGAATACATCGTCCACGAGATCATCGGCGGCTACGCGCGGATCCTCGAACAGGTCGACGATCCCACCTTCCGTGAACGCAGCACTGATCTCGTCGACGTCGGCCGCCGCATCCTCTCCAATTTGCTAGGCGAAAAACTCGCGTCGCTCGAACACATCGATACTCCCTGCATCGTCGTCGCTCACGAACTCGCGCCCTCCGAGACGGCCACGATGGACATGTCCAACACGCTGGGCCTCGCCACCGACGCCGGCGGGCCGACGTCGCACATGGCAATCATCGCGCGCGCCTTCGAGATTCCCTCCGTCGTCGGGCTCCGCCACCTCGGCGCTCAGGTGGCCGACGGCGACCTGCTCGTCGTGGACGGTGCGCGCGGCTTCGTCATCATTCATCCGAGCGATGCCACGCTTGCGAAGTACGAAGGCGAAAAACGCAAGATGGCGGAAATCCGCACTGCGCTGATCGAGGCCGCGGGCGAAGGCCCCTGCGTGACGCTCGACGGCGCGGAAATCCCCACCTACGCCAATATCGA
>VFKU01000575.1 GCA_009885415.1 Rhodothermota bacterium | reverse complement strand
CGCGTCAATCTCGACCGTGTTGTAACGCTGCGCGTAGTGCGTGATGAAATCCGCCGGCTTCGTGCCGCTCGGATAAAACGTGCCGAGCCAGCCCTTTGCGGTCCAACTCGAGGTGCCGAGATGTAAGTGCGACAAGACGGTCACGCGAAATTACGTGGTCTGTACTTCGCGAACGTGGGTGATGTCTCGTCCGGTGACTGGACGAACCTGAGAAGCCGGGACGGTCGCAACGGCAACTGTTTGCCCGGTTAACGTTGCGAATTCGATCTCGAAAGCCTCGCCCTGTCCGTGGACATGCACCACCGTGCCGACATCGCCGGCCTGCAGGCCTTCGTCCTTGAGGTCTCGCGTCAAGACAACGCAATCGTGTTCGCGCATCATCGCCCCTCCAAGGGATAGGCCGTAATCAGCCTGGGCACGTCTTGGCCTCGATCGAACTGCAAACAGTCCGGACTCGCGGCCGCACGCCGCTCGGCGTATCCAGTGTACCATCCACATCGAAGCGGGGACCGAAACCAGTTTCTCTCGTATTCCAAACCTCGTGCTTCATGGCGTGCTCGCGCAACGCCGCTGCGAGCTCCTCCCAGGCCTCCGCCCGGAACCCGAAAGCGGCGAAAAACTTCGATTTACTTGCCCCAAATCGGTGTTCAGGGTTCAGAAGATACGATATCACTTTTTCGCGTTGTACTAGCGCCCGATCTGCGTTGGGCAATTTCATGCGAGCGCCGGTTCAGGCCGAAGGCGGCCGCCGGAGCGGACGAATTTCGACTTCGCTGATCAATGTGCCCGGCGCGGCGCGCAGCACGTGCGCGCAGGTGCTGGCGATGTCTTCCGGGGTGAGCTTCCAGGAGTGGTCCGCGGCGGGATCGTGGCGCTGCGAGCCGGAATCGACCGAGCCGGGGAAAATCGCGGTCACTTTGATACCGAAGTCGCGCACTTCGGAAACAAGCGATTGGCTGAAGCCGGTGACGGCGAATTTGGTGGCCGCGTAGGCGCTGCCGCCCGGCAGCGGGACTTTGCCGGAAATGGACGAGAGGTTGATGAGATGGCCGTGGCCCTGCGCCTTGAACAGCGGCAGGACGGCGCGGGTCGCGTAAAACAGACCAGAAAGATTCGTGTCCACCAGCGCGCGCCACTCGTCGAGGCTGATGTCCCACACGCTCTTGCGCAGGACGATGCCGGCGTTGTTGATGAGCGCGTCGACGCCGCCGAGTTCGGCCGAGAGTTCCTGGATCGCCGCGGCCGTCATCTCCGCATCGCGCAGGTCGCAGGCCGCTCCGAAAGCGGTGCCGCCCTGATCGCGGATGCTTGCGCATGCGTCGCCGAGGGCCTCCGCGGAGCGCGCGATCAGGCCGACGCTGAAACCGTCCTTCGCCAAATACGAGGCGAGCCCCTTGCCGATTCCGCGGCTCGCCCCGGTGACGATGACCTTCATCGCAGCCCTTCAGGCGCCCGGCGGCCGGGTGTACTCGTGCGAGCGCCAATAGACGCCGATGCGTCCTTCGTCAGGCTGGGTCAACTGGTGAATCATGTGGAGCGCCCACCGCTCGCCGGAGCAGCGCTCTTCGAAGGTGATCGCAATCTCGCCGGCCTCGTCCGGGGAGTCGGCGGAGACGCCGTACACGAGGTAGCGCGGCCGGTCCGCGTGCGGGGAGCGGAGCATGACCTGGAAGCTCGCCGCGGAGTTCGACAGGCGGCCTTCGAGCACCTCAAGCGCTTCGAGCACTTCGCTATCGAAGATACCCTCCTCGAAAATACGCAGGATGTGCTCGGCGGCGTGCTCGCGCATGTCGTGGCGCGCGGCAAAGCGCAGTAGCGCCGCGGATACGTAGCCGCGCGCTTCGTCGGCGTCTTCTTCGTCCGCGTCCTCGTCGTCGAGTACGCGATCGAAGGCCTCGCAGAGCAGCTCCCACGCGGGCCAGATGTGCTCCTCGGCCTCCTCGTAGTCCGCGCGCGCGAGGAGGGTCCGCCAGCCTTCCGGATCAATGTCCTGGAGCTTGGTGATGCAACGTTCGAGTTCCTCTTCGTCGTCGCGGCGCACGGCGGTGATCGCCCAATTGAAGTAGACGTCTTCGGGCTGGTCGGTGTGATCGAGCGCGCGCCGAAAGGCCTCGTAGGCCTCGTCGAATTTCTTGCGATCGCTCTCGACGATTCCGAGCGACTTCCAGGCCTCGTCGTCGTCGGGCACGCGATCGAGATAGGCGTGATACATCTCGACGGCGCCGTCGAGATCTTCGAGCATCTCGAGGCAGTAGGCCCGCTGGAGGTAAGCGTCGGCGAAGGCGACGTCCGCGGCGATGCATTTTGTGTAGGCCTCGGCCGCTTCCTGGTAACGCTCCTCGCGCCCGAGGGAAATGGCGAGATTGAACCAGGCCACGGGGCTCGCCGGATCGAGTTCGCAGAGGTTGCGCAGGAAGACTTCGGCCTGCATGAATTCGCCCAGGTCGGAGAACTCGATGCCTGCCGCGAGCGCAAAGGCGTGATCGTCGCCTTCGTCCTTCATGATCTCGGCGATGAGCCGCTCGGCCTCCTCGGCGCGTTCGAGCTGAATCAGGCACGCGGCCTCGAGCGCCAGCGCGCGGCCGCGGTCGGTGCTGGTCAGCGTCTGACCGTAGAGCGTGCGGACCATGTCGAGGGCCGGCTGGAGATCGCCGTCCGCATACAATTCTTCGGTGCGATCGATCGTACTGAGGGTCGTGGTGGATTCCACGGAAATCTCCTATTGCGTATTTACTTCCACGAGGACCTTGCCCAGATGGCCGCCAGCCAGCCGCGCAAAGGCCTCTTGCACTTGTTCCATCGGATGAATCTTGTCGATCACCGGGCGCGCGCCGGCGGCGTCCATCACCGCGACGACCCGCCGCCAGGCGTCTTGCGCTTCGGCGGGCGTGTATTTTCCCACGTGCACGCCTTCGATGCGCACTTGCTTAAACAACACCATGCCCAAGTCCAATTCCACGTTGCGCCCGGCGAGCAGGCCGATGACCATGATCCGGCCGTTCATGTTCGCCAGGGCCATGTGTTCGGCGAGCCGCGGCCCGCCGAGATGCTCGATTACGATATCCGGCCCCGTGCCGTCGCTGGCCTTTCCAATTTGACCAGCGAGATCGGGCGCGGTGTCGTCGAGTGCCGCGTCGGCGCCCAAGGCCAAGAGCCGGGCGCGCTTGGAGACGTCCCGGCTGAGCGCGATCACGCGCGCGCCGAACGCCTTGGCGAGTTGCACGGCGGCGATGCCGACACCGCCCGAGGCGCCGGTGACCAGCACAGTCTCGCCGGCTTTGAGTCCGCCCTGCGTCACGAGGGCCTTCCACGCCGTGAGGTAGACGAGCGGCGCGGCGGCGGCCTCCTGCAAAGACCAGCCTGCGGGAATCGGCGCGAGCACCGCTTCGGGCACGGCGACGAAATCCGCAAGCGTGCCCTGGCGCGTGATGCCGATCTCGCTGCGCAAGACGACCGCGGCGTCGCCCACGCGAAAGCGGCTGCCGGCGGCGGCCTCGTGGATCATGCCAGCGCCGTCGCGGCCTACGGTGAGCGGAAGCTGACCTGCGCCGGGGTAGCGTCCTTCGATGAGGAGCCGGTCGGCGGGGTTCAGCGCGGCATACCGCACGCGCAGCAGGACTTCGCCCGGGCCCGGCTTGGGCGTGGGGACTTCTTCGAGACGGTACACGCCAATCTCGCCGAATTCGTGGAAACGCCAAGCCCGCACTACACGTTCCTTCCCCATCGCAGCGAGGGTATTGTAGCGAAATGCGCCGGGATGGTGCACGGCGGACGCGAGGGTTTCTGGAGCGGCGCCGCCCAGCTTCGCTGGGCTCGGAAAAGCGGCAGCTATCGCTGCCGCAGTCCAAAGAGCGCTGGGCTTAATTCGGGGTGAGCCGCGCAAGTCTCAGCGGCCGTCGAGGTGGTCCAGCAGGGCGTGGAGGCCGACGCGGGTCTTGCCGTCCTCGAATTCATGCGATTTCAGCCGCGTCCGCACCTCAGCGATCGGCATTTTTACAATCTCGATGCGCTCGTCCCATTCCGGGCGTGCCGGGACCTCGCGCAGATCGAAGGCGAGGAACAAGTGCAGGGCCTCCGTGAGAAATCCGACGGAGGGATACATCCGGCCGATGGGCACGAGCTGGCCGGGGCTGAGGCCCGTCTCTTCCTCGAGTTCCATGCGCGCGCGGTGTTCAGGCGTGTCATCCGGCTCGAATTTGCCGGCGGGAATCTCCAGTATATCGCGGCCGATCGCGATGCGAAATTGGCGCACGAGTACGACGGCGTTCTCGATCACTGGTACGATCGCAACGCCGCCGGGGTGCACAATCACTTCGCGCTGGGCCTCGCGGCCATCCTCGATGCGGACGGTCCCTCGGTCAAGCCGAAGTAGCTTGCCATCGTACACCGTCTTTCTCGAAATCCACGTCTCCATGTCGGTACTCCACCGGTAGTCGAAGGGAGAAGTATACGGCGGCGGTAACCCGCGCACCACGCGCCGAGAAATGAATCGACCCCGCACGTTTGGATGTGCGGGGCCGAAAAAACTTGCTCGGAATTGGCGATCTACTTGTGTTCCGCGTGGCCTTCGTGCTCGCCGTGCTGCTCGTGGGGCGCGCTGCCCGCCTTCGGGGCCTCGCCCTTTTCGAGCATCTCGAGGTACTTGGCGGGAGTCTTGACGAAGTCCGCAGCGCAGTTGTCGCAGCAAAATTGCACGAGGCGGTTCGCGTAGACGGCCTGAATTTTGTCGGTCGCGCCGAGTTTCTCGCCGCTCACGATGCATTTGTCGATCGGATAGGTCGCCTCCTGCTTCGCAATGACTGCCGCATTCAATTTGGCGAGATGGGTCTCCGGATCTTTCATGAAGGCCTGGACGCTCTTCTGCGAGCCGAGGCGGACCATGCGGTTGAAGTGGACGATATCGAGCACCTTGTCGTCGGCGGGGAGCGCCTCGCCGGTGACGAGGTCGGTGGTGAGTGGATAGTGCGGCTTTTGGTCCGCGATCATCGCGGCGTCGATCTTGGCCAGATACTTGGCGGGGTCGGCGTTAAACTTCGGTGTGCAGCCGCTGCAACAGAACTTGATGTCGCGCCCGTCTTGGACATGGACCACCGGCTCGCCCATGCTGCCCAAAGGCTCGCCCGAAACCACACAGGTGTTCAGGGTGTAGGGGTCGCCTTTGAACCCCGCTTGCTCCTCGGCACGCGCGGCAAACCCCAATCCAAGCACGGCCACGGCGGCCCACACGAACGCTTTTTGCATCTGCGTATCTCCTAAACTATTGGCGTTGAGCCAGTTATGAGCACTGCGGTTCGCAGCTTGCTCATGTTCATAACACCCTTAGAGCACGAACTGTTCCACCGCTAACGACGAACTGCGCTCTGCGCCTATTCACGGCGGCCTTCGGCGTGGGCCCAGTAGGCTGCGGTCAGGCCCGCGGCGCCCACGGCGGCGATGGCGAACATCCCAAAAATGGGGT
>VFKU01000109.1 GCA_009885415.1 Rhodothermota bacterium | reverse complement strand
GACGGCCGGTAGCTGGTCGGCGGAGATGCCGATGCCTGTGTCCTTCACCGATACCAGCACGTCGCTGTCTTGTTGCTCGACGCGCAGGTCGATCCGACCGCCTGGGTTTGTGTGGTTAGCGGCGTTGGTGAGCAGGTTCAGAAACACCCGTGCCAGCCAGGTCAAATCGGCGTTTACAATGACAGGGCTGGGCAGTAGTGTCACTGTCAGTTCGTGATCCAACCCCTTGATTATCGGGCGGCTCTTCTCGACGGCGGCCATCAACACCTTGGATAGTTCGACGTGCTCGCGCTTTAGTTGAATCTTTCCCAGGCTGATCCGGCTCATGTCCATCAAGTCATCGATCAGCCAGGCCAGCTGCTGCGTCTGGCGGTCGATGATATCCACGGTCCGCTGCAATTCTGGCATGGCCTGGCCTGTCATATGGAGAAGATACACTGCGTTGCGCACCGCGGCCAGCGGATTGCGAAGCTCGTGGGCCAGCGTCGCCAGGAACTCGTCCTGACGACGTTGGCCCGCGGAACTCTCGACGGCGAGGACGTTGACTTCGCCGCCGCGGATCGCACGGAGCGTCTCTTCCGCCTCCGCCAATCGCGCCCGCAACTCGGCGTTCTCGCCATGTAGCCTTAGCTCGGAGGAAGAATCGGTTGGCATTACGAGTCCATAGTCTTAGGGGTGGGAACGAATCCGCGTTGCATCGCGGAGCTTGAGTTCGAAGAGGATGTGATCGATTGGAGATATGCCGCCAACGAAGCGGCGCGATGGCGGAGGTAGTATCTTGATTGAGGCCGGCACGGCAACGATCTGATCGTCCCCGGCGAGCGGCAGGTGCGTTGAAATGTCGATAACATTGAGTTCGTAGCGTCCTTAGAGAGGTGTCTCGCAGGTGTGGCGGATATTCACGAGCGCGCGCATGGAGTGCGGTGTGGTGCAGGTGAAGTCGAGCCGTAGCACGTAGCAGGCATATATACAGGGACCTTCGGTGGACCGATTTTCTCCGGCGGCCGCCGGGATATAACTGAATCCTAGCCCTAAGAAAGAGGTATTGCGAATTTCGGATTCCGGCGGGTCAAATGGGAACTCCAAAAAGCATCGAAAGTGCGTTTTGTTTGGGAGCGGCCAAAGGCGTCAGAACCTCTCGCGATGAGTTCGACATATTGGACGAAGTCTTAGTCTGGGGGTCTCGAAGAAGGACGGGAACTCATCGCTACGTCTGTTTACAGAATCCAGGCGGTGCCGAAGCGCCAAACACCCGTAATTAGCCTATTTCCCGGCGTGTCGAGTCAGGGTCGGTATACCGGCGATCCTCGGCTTGTCATTGGAGGTGACGGGGTACCGCGTGCGGACGGCGTACTAGTAGCTGATTCTGAGCGTCTGCTCAACAAACCTCAAAAGCGCGGAACCTCTTTTCTTCAGCCAACCTGGATGATCTGGTTAAGCCGTTCGCAGACTTGCAGAAACAACGTTTTGGATAAAGTACCGAGCGGATGTTTCTTGGCTTTGCGCAAGCGCCAGTCGAAAGACTTGGGTTGATGGCAAAGCACATAACTGTTCTTTCCGGTCTTTCGTCCTGACGCCTTGCCTACGGCGACTGCGAAGGGATTGTCCGAGTTATATTCCGCTGTCGTCATGGGCAAGCCGATGACCAGAGAGGTACTCTCGTTGAAGCTGCGCGGCGAGAGCACCAGAAAAGGATGGACATCGCGCATTTCACGTCCAACCTGCGGATTGCAGTCGATCCAAATGATGTCCTGCCGGTCCGGCACCCAAGGCTTACGTTTGCCTGCCGTCGTGGGTCTGGCGACTACCAACGTTCGGCCCCCAGCGATTG
>VFKU01000584.1 GCA_009885415.1 Rhodothermota bacterium | reverse complement strand
CGCCGTCGTGGCGGGCGAATTCTTCGAGTACGATGGCGAACATGGTGTGGGTGCCGCCGCTACCGCCGTATTCCTGCGGGACGAGGATGCCCATGAAACCCTGGTCGCCCATCTTGCGGATGATGGCGTCGGGATAATTCGCTTCGCGGTCCCACTGTTGCGCGTGCGGGGCGATGTGGGTCTCGGCGAATTTTCGGGCGGATTCGCGCAGCATTTCGTATTCTTCGGGCAGGGAAAAGTCCATGGGGCGTACTCCGGGATGAGGCTGGGCGGAAAGGGGGCATTTTGACAGCCGGTAAGGGAGGCGGTCAATTGTTTGGTGGAGTTTGCGGAGGGAAGGGAGGCAGGGATTGTTTTTTGGAGTGGATGGGAGGTATGGGAAGCATGGGAAGTATGGGAAGTATGGGAAGTATGGGAAGTATGGGAGCCTTGAAGTCGGGTTTCGATTCGGGGTGGGTCGTAGCGCTAGGATAGTTCGATTTTCCTCTCTTCTTGGAGATGCGCGATGAGCGAAGCGACGACGCTGGCGGCGATGCTGAAGTCGGTGGTGGATGGACCGGCGTGGCATGGGCCGAGTGCGATGGAGACGATCGAGGCGATGTCGGCGGAGCAGGCGCGCCGCAAGCCGATCAAGGGCTCGCACAGCGCGTGGGAATTGGCGCTGCACATGATTGCGTGGCAGGAGTATGCGATCCGGGTCGTGGACGGGTCGAAGGAGGCGCCGCTGGACGGGGACGCGGACTGGCCGAAGCTGCCGGAGCCGCCGAGTGATGTGGCGTGGGACACGGCGAAGCGAAAACTCGAGGGCGGGATGCGCGAGTTACGCGAGCGAGTGATTCATCTGGACGAAGCGCGGATGCGCGAGCGGGTGCCGGGCCGGGATTTTCCGTTGAAGGTGTTGTTGAACGGGCTGGTTCATCATCACGTGTATCACGTGGGACAGATCGCGCTGCTGAAAAAGGCCTAGATCGATCTGTGGTAAAATAGTGCGCGGGTGGCGCGGTGTGGAGTGGCGGGCGATGGAATTCAAGCGAATCACAATCGAGCCGGACAAGATGGGTGGAGTGCCGTGTATTCGCGGGTTCCGGATTCCGGTGGCGACGGTGGTGGGGATGGTCGCCGAGGGGATGACGGTCGAGCGGATGTTGGAGTTGTACCCTGATCTTGAGGCTGAGGACATTCCCGAGGCCCTCCATTACGCGGCGGAAGTACTTTCGATGCGCGAGGCCCCGGTTCCTGTCCCGTGAGGTTCCTGATCGACAATTCTTTGTCGCCGCAACTTGCCGCCTTGCTCACGAAGTTCGGGCACGAATCTATTCATTTGCGGGACCTCGATCTGGAATCCGCACGCGATGAGGTGGTAATCGAGGTCGCGGCCAACACCGATCGGGTGCTGGTTTCAGCGGATTCGGATTTTGCTCGTATTCTTGCAGAAGATCGCCGCTTGACGCCGTCGGTTATCCTGCTGCGCGAAGGGAAGCCGTACGAGCCGGCGCGTCAGATCGATATGTTCATGGAACATCTCGCGGAAATCGAGGTGGCAGTCTTGCAGCGGAGCGTGATCGTCTTCAAATCCGGCCGCATCCGCACACGACGTCTGCCGATCTCAGGCGAGTAGGCTGTGCAGGATAATCGCTGCGACTTCGTCGGGGACTTCTTGGGGGATGAAATGGGTCGGGCCTTGCAGGTCGATGAAGGTGCAGCGTTTGTAGCGGGGGCGTTGGAGCAGGGCGAGTTGGCGGACGTTGCTGTTGTCGCTGGTGACGAGGGTGATTTCGGTGTTGAGTTCGCCCAGGTGCTCGAAGAGATCGGTTGAGCCGCTGTGGGCGAAGACCTGCGACTCGATTTCGGGCGGACACTTGAGTTCGACCTGGCCGTCGGGACGATCGCGCAGGCCGTGGGTGACGTAGGCGTCGAGCGCGCGGGGGTCCCAGGCGCCGAGGGGAGGACGCGAGCCCCAGCGTGCGCGGGCGAACTCGCGGCTCTCGAAAATATTTCGCCGGCGGCGCGCGGCTTCGGCTAGGGGGTTGTCGGTGCGGAAAAATCCTTCGGGGCCGATGATGGGGTCGATGAGGACGGCCTTGGAGAAAGTGCCGGGGCGGAGCCATTCGGCGTAAGCGATTTGCGCGGCGCCGGCGGAGTGGCCGGCGGCGAGGAGGGGCCGGGCGAGGCCGAGCGCGTCGATCATGGCGATAAGGTCTCGGCCGGTGTTGATCCAGGTGTAGGCGTCGGGCTCGCGCGGTTTGCCGGAGTCGCCGTGGCCTCGGGTGTCGTGGGCGTAGACGTGGAATTTTTCTTTGAGCGCTGGGACGAGCGGATCCCAGAGGCGCGCGAGCGTGCCGGTGCAGTGCGCGAGGATGAGGGCGGGGCCGTCGCCGCCGTGGTCCCAGACTCGGATGGGCAAGCCGTTGTGGCCGGGGAGGTCGCGGGGGGTTGGGTTTAGAGAGAGAGTCATGGGAAGTATAGGAAGGGGATTCGAGTGACGCTCGGTTGATGGCGTCCAGTTAGTTTAGTGGTTTGCTTCTAGCCAGCGTTGGCAGTCGATGGCGGCCATGCATCCGCTGCCGGCGGCGGTGATGGCTTGGCGGTAGACGTGGTCCTTGACGTCGCCGGCGGCGAAGACGCCGGGGATGTTCGTGTAGGTCGAGTCCGGCTTGGTGACGAGGTAGCCGGTCTCGTTGGTGTCGAGGACGCCGGTGAAGAGGTCGGTGTTGGGTTTGTGGCCGATGGCGGCGAAATAGCCGGTGGCGGGGATTTCGCGGGTGGCGCCGGTCTTGAGATTTTTCAGGCGCACGCCGGTGACGCCGTCGTTGTCGTCGCCGAGGACTTCGTCGACGGTGGAGTCCCACTCGGGCGAAACTTTCGGGTTCTTGAGCGCGCGCTCGGCCATGATGGGGCTGGCGCGGAATTTGTCGCGGCGGTGGACGATGTGAACCTTGGAGGCGTAGTTGGTGAGGAAGAGCGCTTCTTCCATGGCGGTGTCTCCGCCGCCGACGACGACGACGGGTTTGTTGCGGAAGCGCGGGAGCGCGCCGTCACAGGTGGCGCAGGCGGACACGCCCATGTTGAGAAGCCGCTGCTCGGAGGGCAGGCCGAGGTATTTCGCGGTGGCGCCGGTGGCGATGATGATGGCTTTCGCCTCGAGTTTTTCTGCGTCGCACCACACGGCGAAGGGACGCTTGGAGAAATCGACTTTGGTGACGGTCTTGTTTTGCACGCGCGCGCCGAAGCGTTCGCATTGATGGCGGAGGTCGTCCATCATCTCGGGGCCGGTGACGCCTTTGGGGTAGCCGGGGTAGTTTTCGACTTCGGTGGTGGTCATGAGCTGGCCACCGGGCATGAATTGATTTCCCATCATCGGGTCGCCGGCGAGGACGAGCGGCGCGAGATTGCCGCGGGCGGTGTAGAGCGCGGCGGTGTAGCCCGCGGGGCCCGAACCGATGATGATGACGTTTTCCATGGGTGTCTCCGGCGGGTCGATGCCCGCGAGCGTTTTGTCGAGAGTTGGCGCGCGAGTATATAAGAAGGTCGCGTGCGCGGCCAAGCTTTGGGTGGGCGTGACCTTGACCCTAAGTGCGCATGTTTTCTATACTTGCGGCCTCGTGCGCCCAGTCTTGCGGCGCGCGTGCCTCGTGGTTGGCCGGGATAGCTCAGCTGGTTAGAGCGCTGGATTGTGGATCCAGAGGTCGTGGGTTCGAGCCCCTCTCTCGGTACCACTTACTTTCTTTTGAGAAAAAGAAAGTAAGCAAAGAAAAACCGTTGTTGAAGAACTAGGGATTTTTGGATCCCGTCGTTGCCGCGATTCAAGAGAAAACGCGCGGCGGCCTTGCCCAGATCACTTCTTGGGTACCTTCCCTGCTTCGATTAGCGCATCGATCTCGGCGCGCAGGGTTTTCGCGTAGCCTTCGCGCATGAGTTTTTCGAATTCCTCCTGGCTGGTGGCGGCGCCGGTGACGGCGGGGTCGTTGGGAATTCCGATGTGGACGGAGTGGATGACGCCGTCGGGACCGATGATGACGGATTGCGGGATCCCCTCAGCCATGTAGGCGGTGTTGACCGCGATGTCGGTGTCGAGCAGGACTGCGAGTTTGTCCAGGGCTGCGTCGGCGAGGAATCCCTTGACGGTTTCGGCGTCTTCTCCTTGATTCACGGCGAAGACTTTGACGCCCTTCGCGGCATACTCTTCGGAAATTTGCTGCATGACCGGCAGACCGAGGCGGCAGGGGCCGCACCAGGTGGCCCAGAAATCGAGAATGACGATGTTGCCTTTGAGTTTGGAGAGGGTGACTTCGCCGCCGCCGTATTGTGGCAGGGTGAAATCGGGTGCGGGCGAGCCGGCCATCTTTTCCGCGGCGGTCACTTGGCGCGGGGCCATGAAGGCGGCGACTTTCTCGGCGCCGTCGGGCGGGGAGAATTTGACGAGGCTGGCGACGTCGGCGCCGAGCTCCCATTTGTCGAGGGTGGCGGTCACGGTCAAGTCGAAGGGGGTGTTGTATTCGGCGGAGAGTTTTTTCTCTTCGGGGGTCATTTCTGGCTCGATGCGGCGGACGAGGCGCGCGGGGGCGGCTTCGATCCACACGTCGT
>VFKU01000822.1 GCA_009885415.1 Rhodothermota bacterium | reverse complement strand
CGCTCCTGCAACACGCGCAAGGCCTCCATGCACTCCCCGTCCGCAACCAGGTAGGTCCGCTCCCGATCCAACTGAGCGATCCGCTCGACGTCGTCTGCGCTCAGACAGTCGCAGCGCAAGTGCAGACCCACGTTCAGCCCGTGCGCCTCTTGCGACCATTTACACAAGTCCCACACGGCCGGCGCCTGATCCAGCGAGGCCCCCACATAAATCACCACCCACTGCGCGCCGAGTGCCGCAGACTCATCGATGATGTTGAGCCAGTCGTCCAGCGTCAGCGAGGCCGGCTCCGGCGCAAGGCCGTGGCGCAAGCCGTCACTCGTCAGATGAATCCAGATGTAGCGGACCGCCGCCGCATCGCTCGGCGCGCCCTCGAGCGTCTTGCGGCACGCGTTGATGCCCTCGCTGATGCGGCGCGGCAAATCAAAAGGACGCGTCTGCTCATGGCGCCGTTGCCAGTAAAATTTTGACTTCATCGGGACCCGCCCAAGCTCATCCGCGTTCGACCGACCCTGCCCTGTGCCCTAGCTTAACATTCCCGCCCCTGCAATCATTTCTTGCCCAGGCCGAAAATTTTGTCACTCGCGGCCCTGACCCTCGGCCATGAACTCGGCGTACTCTTCCGCGAGCTCCGATTCGGCGCCCCTAAGATGACACAAGACAAATCGGTACCGGAACTCCAGAAACTCACCCGGTTTTAGCTCCAGCTTCACCGTATCGGGCACCCCGGCTATCAGCCGCTCTGGTGCCTCGATCAGCCAGTTCGGCTGCGCGAAGCCCGGATTTCGTGCATCTTGAAACACCGCGATCGCTGACCGCGACGATCGCTGTCCATCGCGATAACTACATATCATAAAAGGAGATAGAAACGGCGTCCCAAGCGAGGGAAGCGGCCCCGGGCCGCCCGAGAAACTCCAATCGACCCGCTCCGGATTGAACACGAAGCTCAAACCCGACCCGGGAATACTCCCCTGCAAGAATATCGGTTCCGAGGCCACGCTCTTCACCAACACGGAAACGTCAATGTTTCGCTGGGACTCGTGCACCGGATGCGCTGTAAATAAAATAGTCTCAAGGACTTGCGCACGATCCTCCGGACCCGCCAGCCACACGTTTTGCACGGCCACCGTCGCCCGGCCCCCGGCCACGTCCCGCCCGACCAGCCGCTCAAATTCCCGCCGGCCCCCGTCCCCGCGCGCCAAATCGATGACCTTACCGCCGACACCAAGCCGAGACCAGCCCCACTGAATCCCCGGCGCACCCGACCAATTCGAGGGGCTTTCCCCGGTCAACACCTCGCCGAACAATCCGTGGATCGGGTGAAAATAGCCGACGGCGCCCGTCGACTTTCCCGTGGAATCGGCCGCCTTGTACGTGTACCCCACTACCGGCTGCCCGCGCTCGGAAACAAGCACCCGAGTGCCGTCGTCATCAATTGTGAAATCCTGCCCAAGGCATTCAAAACAGGCCATGGCAGCCCACGCAAACGCGCAGAATGTGTTCAATGCACGAATCAACGCAGAATCCCCCGAATCGTCCCCATCATAGCAGGTCGCGCGCAAACTCGAACACTCTCCCAATTTCAGCGGGCCTTTATCAGTAACGCCGCGCGCCTCAGAAATACCGCTTGAAGCCCAGCCGCGCCACTGCTACACTTGCCACAGGATCTTCGGATCCTAATCCCTGCTGTGTTCGACTGGTCCGGTTGCTTTTTACCTTAGTTTTGGAACCGGGAGCTCGAAATTTGAGCAGCGGACGACATGCCACCTCGAGTGGACGTCGGGAAGCTGCCGTGAGAGCACCCACCTATTCGGTTAAGGTTTCAAAGCCTCCTGGCCGACGGCATAAGCGGGGCTATATAACCACAAGCGGACGTCCTGTCGGCTTGTGGTTTTTTCTTTACACGACAAAAATCGCCTAGTGCCATTCAGTTGCCGGAGAATGTAAATCATTCATTACATTACGATCTCCGCGCCTAAAAATACATAACAACATACAGCACTTTAAGTTACGCCGAATCCAGGCGCGCGACCCTATAGGAAAACTCCACCCGGAAAATGCGAAAGCCGAATGTATTATGTTGACAGAATCGCAACTCGTTGATAGAATTTGATTAACGTAAGCTAGTCACAGGGGGACTGGGGGAGCTTACGGCCTGGGGGACAGGCGATCACCGCCGCACTATGTCTCGCCATGCATTCTGCTCCCGCTGGCTCCTGCATGGAGCGTGCGCGCCGTGAGATTTACTAAGCCAAAGAAAGTCATCGGGTTAGACATCGGCACCCACGCCGTCAAGGCGGTGCAGATGTCGAGATCGGGCGACCACCTCGTCATCGAGGACGTCGGGTACGCCCTCGTCGATCGCAATCGGGTCGGTGCCGACCCTGTATCCGCCCAAGCCGACGCGCTCCGCGAAGCGCTCGAAGGCATGCCGCACAGCCAGTGCCTCGTCGTCGGCGCGCTACCCGGACAGACCGTCGTCATCCGTTATCCGCGGCTCAAGAAAACCGCGGCCGCGGACATGGATGCCGCGATCGAAGCGGAAGCACGGCACAACATTCCCTACGATCTCGCCGAAGTCTTCCTCGACTGGTCCCTCCTCGATGAAGAAACCGAGGGCGACGAAACTAATCTCAAGGTCTTGCTTGTCGCCGCCAAACACGATGTGATCGATACACGCCTGCGCATCGCGCAAGCCGCCGATGTCGCCTATGGCGTGCTCAGCGTCGATTCGCTCGCGCTCGCCGATGCCGCCGAAGGCGCCAATCTTCTCAGCGCCACCGGCACAACGGCGCTCATCAACATCGGCGCGTCGTCCGTCAGCATTCACTTCACGAAGAACGGATCGTCGAATTTCATCCGCGACATCACGTGGGGCGCGCGCGAACTCATCCAGACCATCGCCAAAGCGCGCCGCTGCGACTACGAGCACGCCGAAGCGATCATGATGGACTATGACGCCGAAATCGCGCGCAACCGCGAACGCGCTGTCGCCGCCGCGCCCGCCCCGAAAGCCGAGGCCAACAACGCCGCGCTGCTCGAACCCCTCGAGGAAGAACTCGGAGATCAGCCCGCACAAGTCGAAGACTATTCCGGGCCGACGCCGCTCGACGAAATCCTTGCGATTCCCGTCTCACGCTTCGTCGCCGAGGTCCGCCGCTCCTTCGATTACTACGAACACCAGCTCTACGAGCACCCCGTCGATCGCATCGTGCTGAGTGGCGGCATCGCCCACCTCACGCCGATCCGCGAAGCGCTCAAAAACGATCTGGACATCGAAAACGTGATCCTCGCCAATCCTGTCGAAGGATCCATCCGCATGGGACGCAAAGCGGCCATTCCTCAATTCGAGGAGCACCCGGCCCAGTTCATGGTCGCCGTGGGCCTGGCCGCCCGAGGAGCCTCCGACCTATGATTAACATCAACTTACTTCCCCACGAATTCCGCCCGATTAAGCGCACGCCGCTGCCGTACTTCGCCAGCGGCGGCATCCTCGCGCTGACCTTGGCCGTCATCGGCATCGTCAGCCTCGTGAACATGGCCGACATCAAGGCAGCCAACCGCCGCCTCACCGAACACAAACAGGCGCTCGCGCAGCTCCAGCCGGTCGTCGAGGAGTACAACGCGATCTCCGCCAAGAAACTCGAGCTCGCCGAACAGGTCGACACGATCAACGAGATCGTCAGTGATCGCATCCTCTGGTCGCGCCAGCTCCACAACCTCAACCGCCTGGCCATGGAAAACATGTGGTACGACGGCATCGAAGTCACACACAAACAAGTCAGCGAAAAGAAAGAGGTCTTCGACCCGAAGACCAAGGCGATGAAGACCGTGACCGAAATGGTCGACCACCGGGTGCTCACCCTGAGCGGATACGTCATCCCCGGCAAGGACGGCGTCGCCTCCGTCAACCCCTTCACGCTGGCCGCCGAAGGTGACGAGGAATTTTCCGACCTCTTCCAGCTCGACCAATCCACATTCAAGGACACGCAGTTCGAGAAAGTCGGCGTGCGCTCCTTCAAACTCGAGTACCTCATTCTTGCCGGGGAGAAAACACTATGATGGACTTCCTCAAAGGCATCATCACCCCGAAGGACTGGGCGAT
>VFKU01000210.1 GCA_009885415.1 Rhodothermota bacterium | reverse complement strand
GAAGTCGAGATCGGCCCGGACGATACGCTCGGCAGCATCTACTTCGACAGGCTTTTTCCTATGGGGGTCGACGCAATGGTCGAGTCCGTCGCGCTCGTGAAGGCGGGCCGCGCGCCCAAGCTCGCGCAAGAGGAGTCCGGCGCGACCTACGAGGGCTGGTGCAAGGCGGAGAATTGTGTCATCGACTGGGCCCTACCCGCCACACACATTCACAATCTCGTGCGTGGCGCGGATCCAAGTCCTGGCGCGAGCTCGGTGTTTCGCGGCGTCTCGGTCCAGTTCTTCGGCTCGACGCGTGACACTGAAACTCCACAGGCCGCGCCCGGCGCGATTGTTTCCATCGGTGCCGAAGGCCTGCGCATCGCCGCGCACGGTGGCCACCTCCGGATCGCGCGCGTAAAAGCGGCGGACGCTGGCGGCAAGGTCTCCGCGGCGGAATGGGCCGCGCGCGTCGGGGCAAAACCAGGCGATCGATTCGGGGCCTGAGCCCCCTCCCCTATCCGTCGAGCCGCTCCGGCCCTGGCGCGGTCACAGGCGGCGGGGTCGCGGGCACGTCGGTCTCCTCCGGATACGAACCCGCCGCGCTGCCATAGCTGACCGCGTCGCTGGGGGTTGCAGGGGGCGTCTCGAATGGCGCGGGGGCCCCGGGAACCGGCGCGCCGAGGTCGACTTCGCTCGGGTGCGGTTCAGGATTCATGGGGCGCGTGTCCGCGGCGTCTTCGGCGATCAATTTGTCGAGGTACTTCGCTGGGTCGATGCGCCGCAGATCGCCGAGTTCCTTCGTGAGCGGCTTGATCTCTTTTCCGATCTCGGTTTGCACCTCGTTGGCGTAGGCCTTGATATCGCGAATGAATCGCGCGGCCATCTTGGCGTACTTGGGAAATTTCTCGGGACCCAGCACGAGCAGCGCGACCGCCGCTATCATGAACAGCTCCGAAAATCCGACGTCTGGAAACATAATTTAGGCCCCCGCCGCCGCGGCCGCTTTGGCCTTGCGCCGCACGACCAGATGCGAGACGAGAATGCTGAATTCGTAAAGGAAGAGCAATGGAATCGCCATCGCCAATTGAGAGAACACATCGGGGGGCGTAAGGACGGCCGCGAAAATAAAGATACCCACAATGGCGACCTTGCGATAGGCCTTCAGCGTCGCCGGAGTCAGGATCCCCACATACACCAACACCAGAACGATCATCGGCATCTGAAACGCGATCGCAAAGGCCAGCAGCACTTTTAGGATCACCGAGAGCGTGACGCTCAGCCCCAGGCTGACCTTGACGCCATCGGGCG
>VFKU01000138.1 GCA_009885415.1 Rhodothermota bacterium | reverse complement strand
GGCAAATCCACGCTGCTGAATGCGCTGGCCGGGGACGAGTTGGCGAAGACTTCGGAGTTCCGGCCCTGCACCTCGGTGCCTACGCTCTACCATCCGCCAGGGGCGCAGCTCGCTTTCGGCGAGGGCTGGGAACGGCGCTCCGGATCCGCGCTCGAACATCTTGTAATCGTGGACACACCGGACTCCGACACGATCGTGCGCGAGCACCGGACACTGGTGCAGAACGCGTTGCGCGAGTGCGATCTCGTGATCATGTGCGCAGACTCGGAAAAATATCTCGACGAGGCGACGTGGTCACTGCTGCGTCCGCTGAGGGACGAGCGGGCGCTGGTGTGCGTGGAGACGAAGGCGTCTCAGGCGCCGAGCATCCGGGAGGACTGGATACGGCGCTTGGGCGAGGCGGGCTTTCGCGTGTCGGCGTATTTCCGCGTCAACAGCACCCGCACCTTCGACCGCAAGCTCTCGGGCCGCGCGCCGGGCGGGGACGAATACGACTTCGCGGCGCTCGAGGCCTTCTTGGCGGAGGAACTCACCGCCGACCGGATTCGGCGGATCAAGCGATCGAACACGGCCGGGCTGCTAACGAAAACGCTGCATACGCTGGAGGGGCGCATCGGGCCGCGGGGCCCCGAGCTCGAACGGGCCGCGCAGGCGCTGCGCGAGGCCGAGGGCGCGCTGGCACAGGAGGCCTTTGAACTCGTGCGGCGGCGACTCTTCAGCGAGCCGCACTTGTGGAGCTTTGCGCTGGGGCGGGAGATCAGCGTGCGTTCGAAGGGACTCGTGGGCGGGCTGTTTCGGGTGATCGAGGCGGCGCGATCGCTGCCCGCGCGCCTTGCGGGCTGGTCTCCTTGGCCGATTTCCGCGGGCGCAGGCCACCGCGCGGCGCGGCTCTTGAGCGAACAGAACCCCCTCGACGCGCCGCTCGAACTTGGCTCGGGCGAGCTCGAGCGTTGCTTCGAGTCACATGCGAGCCGGGTGCGTCTCGCGTTGGCGCAGGCCGGCTTTGATGCGTGCGGAAGCACGACCGATTTCGGAGAGTATGCGGTGGCGCTGGGACGCAAAGTCGAAAGCGTGCTGCGCGGTCCGGCGCGCGAACGGGTCGTCGTGCGCGCGCGACGATTGAGCGCATGGCCCTTGGCGCTTATATTGGACGCGCCACCGATGGCATTTTTCGGCTACTCGGCTTACGCGTTGGTGCGTGATTATTTCAACGCCGATTACTGGGCCGCCGCCGAGCTGGTGCACGCGTCCGCCGTCTTCGGCATCATCCTTGCCGCGGAACTCGCGGCCTTCTCGGGTCTGGCGCGGGTGCTCGCGTGGGGCGCGCGATCGGGCGCGGCGCGCGATCTGCGGCTGGCCTTGGCGCCCGGGGCCGCGGCCTTCGGCGCAGCGCAGGGGGCCTTGGCGGAGGCGGGCACGATCGTCCGCGAGATCGGCGAAATCGCGTCGGCCCTGCGCGATGATGGGGCGAACGAATAAAAAATAAGGGGGTTGTGGGCTGAAGCCCACCCTACCGTTGTTACGGTGTTGCTGGGGCGGGTGAATCCGCCGTTGGCGTCTCGATCACGGGGGTGGCGACGTCGGATGCGACTGCGGGCTCCGGCGCGGCTTCCGAGGGCGTTGCCGCGGAATCGGCCGGGGCCGCGGTCTGGGCGGGTTTGTCGAGGCCCAGAATCGCATAAATGGCTTGGTCGTCCTGCTGGACAAGGGCGTCTTTGGCGAACTTCGTCTGCAGATAATTCAGATAATCCCGCTGGTTTTCCTGGTGCCGCAAGTTGATGAGGTCACTGCGGATTTTTGCCTTCTCGGTGGTGTACTGCTGTTCCCAAGTCTCGCCTTCGGGCGTGACACGCTCGACGACTTCGACGAAATTCGGGACGCGCAACAGGTCGTAGATGGGGCCGACGAAATCGCCGGCGTTCTTGTTCACGATGCGCGAGAGCAGGGTCCGCCCGTCCATGAGAATCCCCTGGTTGAACAGCATGTCGTTCAATCCGAAGGAATCGCTCTGCTTTACCTCGACTTCGAGTTCGGGGAACAGGGTCTTCATGTCCTCGATGTTTTTTGCTTGGGCAAGGATTTTTCCGATGTACTCGTTGACCCGCTGGAGGTATTCGGGGGTGGCTTTATGCGCGCGGATTGCGGCCTGCTTGACGTCTTCGCGCGCCGCGTCGAAGGACTGCTGCGCAGAGGGGGTAATTTCAGCGATCTGCGCGAGGTAGAGGCCCTGCGCGCCGGAAATCACACCGGAGACCTTGCCCTGCTCGAGCTTCAAGGCCTCGGTGCGGAACGCCATTACGTCGGCGTCGCCCACGCCTTCGATCTTTTGTGAAAGGTTGCTGAAACTGTCGCTGCGCTTCACCTCAAGGCCATCGCCCGCGGCCAAGGTGAGGAGATCCATGCCGGCGGCGGCCTTGGCGGCGAGGGCCTTGGCGCGCTCCTCGAGGGCGGTGCGCTCGGCTTCGGGCAGTTCGGGCCGGATAACGATTTGCCGCGCGTGGACCTCGCGGACGCCCTGTTCGTTTTGCCGCGTTTCTTCGACCTTGTAAATGTGGATTCCGAAGAAGCTCTCGATGGGCCCGCGAATTTCGCCGGCCTGCATTTCGAAAAGGGGCTTCTCGTGTTCGCGCAGGGCCGGGGACTCGGCGATCCACTCCAGGTCGCCGCCGGTATCGGCGTCGAGCCCTTGCGAGTTTTTCTTGGCGAGCTCGGCGAAGTCCTCACCCGCG
>VFKU01000786.1 GCA_009885415.1 Rhodothermota bacterium | reverse complement strand
CGGGGCGTCGATGGGCCTTTGGCGCGCTATGTACGGATTCGCCCCGATTGGCGGGTGTTTGTTAGAATTGCGGACTGTACGCGACCGCCCCGGAAAGCCCCCGATGGCACTACTTTCTTCCGAGATCGAGACCAAAGCCATGGTGCCCGTGTGCCGTCAACTCGCCACGAGCTATTCGGCGGGCATTCCGATTCTTCGCTCCTTCGAACACGTCGGACGCGAATCGAAGGACGGGCGGGTCAAACGCGTGTGCAGCGAAATCGCAACCGACCTGCGCTCGGGCGCGACACTGGCCGACGCCGCGAAGAAACAATCGAAATATCTCTCGCCGTTTTTTGTGCAACTGCTTGCAAATGGCGAGCGGGGCGGGCACCTGGACGTAATGCTCGAGGACCTCGCGGGATATTTCGAGGATAAGCTGACGATTCAGCGCTCGGTGCGCGCGGCGCTGGCGTACCCCGTTACGCTGGCGGTGATCGCGTGGTTCCTCGGCACCTTCGCGATCGGGATGGGCCGGCGGGCGGTGGCGGCGTTCAGCGATCCGAGCCAGGGCGGCGTCTCGGGCGTCGAGGCGTACTTCGGTCAGTGGGCGCGATTTCAGGGCGGGGCGATCGCGGCCTTCGCGGTGCTTGCGGCGCTCTTCATTGTGCTCGCGCGGAAGGGCGCGTTGGGGTGGATCACCGGGGCGGTCACGACGCACGTGTGGCCGCTCTCGCGCGTGACGCGGTACTTCGCGATGGCACGTTTTTTTCGCAGCTTGTCCTTGCTGCTGAGCAGCGGGCTCAGCGTGGTGCCCAGCATCCGCGGGGCGGCCAGCGTGACGGGCAACCCCTACATCGAGCGCGACCTGCTCACCGCGATTCCGCTGGTGCAGGCCGGCCGCACGCTGGTGGAGGCCTTCGCGGGCTCGCGCTACATCACTTCGATGGCGCGCGAGATGCTCTCGGTCGCCGAGGAATCGGGCCAGATGGACATGCACCTGAAAAAGTGCGCGGATTACCATCTTAAGGAAGCCAATCAAGCGACCCGTATTGCCGTGTCTGTCTTCACCACCCTGTTCATGCTCGGGGTGTTTGCCGCGGTAGGCGGCGTGATTATCATGTTCTATGTCAACCTGTATGGAGGAATAATGGATGCCGTGGAATTCTGACGAGGAAAAGACGAGTACGGGCCGCGACTGGGCCAAGTATATGTGGTGGAGCGTCGGGTTGCTGGTTGCGCTTGGCGTCGCCGCGATGTTCGTCCCGTGGCAAGAACGCAGCGCCGAGATCACCCGCGCACGCGTGAGTCACATTCTCATCAAGATCGAGGGCAAAGACCAGGCTGGCAGGCAGGCCGCACTCGAAAGCCTCAAGGGCTGGCGCCAACAAATTCTCGACGGCGCAAGCTTCGCCAAGGTCGCCGCGGAGAATTCAGACGACACCGCCTCTCGCCCCAAAGGCGGCGACCTGGGCTGGGTCCAACGGGGCGAACTGTCCAAGCTCATCGATGATTACGTCTGGAAGGCGCCGCTGAACCAGGTCAGCGAGCCCTTCGTCTCCGATTCCGGGCTGCATCTGGTGATCGTGCGCGAACGCGAAATCTCCGACGCGGACCGCTACGAGATTGATCTGAAGGAGCGGGTGTTGAGGGGGCAGGGCGCGCAGGACGCGCCCAAACCATGACGGCTTTCGCCGCGCTGGCGGGCCCGATTCTCGCCGCCTACCCCGCACTCGATCCGGCGGACCTCGATTTCGCGCCGTCGCCCAAGCTCGAGGTGGGCGACGTGGCGCTGCGCACCTTCGTCGCCGCGAAAAAACTGAAAATGGCCCCGCCGCAGTTCGCCGCGGCGGTGGCAAAAGAGGTCCGCTTTGGCCCGGCGGTGGTGTCGGCGTCGCCCGCGGGGCCGTATCTGAATTTCCGGCTAAATCGAAGCGTGTTTGCGCGCGAAATTGTGGGTGGCATCCTGCGCGAGGGGCCGCGCTACGGCTCGACGGGCTCCGGTACGGGGCGCAAACTGCTCATCGAGCACACGAGCATCAACCCGAACGCGAGCCCGCATGTCGGGCGCGCGCGAAACGCGATGTTCGGCGACAGCCTCACCCGGCTTTTCCGCTTTGAGGGCTTCGAGGCGGACGTGCACTACTACGTGAACGACATCGGCCGGCAAATCGGCCTGCTCGTGTTGCACGCCGAAAACTTCGACACGATGAGCTTCGACGAGATTCTTGACGCCTATGTCGCCGCGAACACGCGGGCCGAACAGGACCCGGAATTCGCCAAGCGCGGCTACGACCTGTTGGCGAAGATGGAAGAAGGCGACCCCGAGACAGCCGCGCGCTTTTACAAGATTACCGAGAAATGCCTTCAAGGACAGTTAGCGGTGCTGGCGCGGCTGGGCATCAGCTACGACCATTTCGACCGCGAATCGAAGTATCTCAAGCACGCGCGCTTGGAGGTGGTGCTCGAGGCGCTGCGGGCCAAGGAGGCGGTCTTCACGGACGAGGAAGAGCGGCTCGTGGTGGACCTGGGCAAGCTGGGCTGGGAACGCGAGGAGGGCCGCTTCTTCGTGCTGATGCGCGCGAACGGCAGCTCGCTGTATGGCTTCCGCGATCTGGCCTACACGATGGAAAAAATGAGCAAGGGCGCGGACGTCAATCTTTGGGTGCTCGGCGAGGACCACAAGTTGTACGCCGAGCAGCTCACGCTCATCCTCAAGGCGGCCGGCCAACCCGCGCCGGAGCCGATTTACTATGCGCACATCCTCCTGCGCGAGGGGCGCATGTCCACGCGCCAGGGCAAGGTGGTGTTGCTCTCCGATTTTCTCGACGAAGCCACCGCGCGCGCGCGGCAAAAAGTGGATGAGCAGTGCAAAGACTTGCCGGAGGCCGAGCGCGGTGCGATCGCGGAAAAGGTGGCGATATCGGCCGTGCGCTTTGCGATCCTGCGCGTGAATTCGAACAAGAACGTGATTTTCGATTGGGAATCGAGCCTGTCGTTCGCGGGCGACACGGGGCCCTATGTGCAGTATTCGTGTGCGCGGATCAATTCGATGTTGCGCAAATTCGGCGAGATTCCTGGCGAGCCCGCGGCGGATTTCGTGCTCGACCACGACGCCGAGTGGCAATTGCTCATGGCGCTCATCGAGCTCCCGAAGACGATCGCGGCCTCGGTGGCCGCGCGAAACGTGGCTCCAATAGGCCAGTTCGCGCTCGACGCCGCGCGGCAGTTCACGACCTTCTATCACGATTGCCCCGTGCTCACCGCCGACTCCGAGGCGCGTCGGCGCGCGCGGATTCAATTGTGCGCGGCCACGTTGAGCGCGATCTCGAATGCGCTTGGCATCCTCGGTATCGACGCTTTGGAGCGAATGTAACGCGAGGGATCGATGCGGGGGGCAGTGTCGCTCGCAGGTCAGGCGAAGATGCTGGCGAGTGTGCAACCAGCGCTTTCTTTCTGCAAACTCCGGCGAGCGCCGGCGTGGAACTCGGAATGACAGGCAGGACGGATTCACTGTTGGTTCAAGGAAAGCCTTTCAGAGTCACGAGAGGCCATGTCGTTTTCGCAAATACCATCGCAATCGTTATCGTACACGTTACATGAGCGCAGCTATCGGTAAAGTCTTCCTTGTAGGCGCGGGGCCCGGCGACCCCGGCCTGCTGACCGTGCGCGGCCGCGAACTCCTCGAGCGCGCGGACGTCGTCGTCTTCGATCATCTCGTGCATGAGAGTATCCCGGGGATTGCGCGGGCGGGGGCAGAGCGCATCTTCGTCGGCAAGCGGCCGGATCAGCAGCCGCTGACGCAGGACGACATTGGCCGGCTGCTGGTCACGCTTGCGCGAGAGCATGCCTGCGTCGTCCGGCTCAAGGGCGGCGACCCTTTCGTGTTCGGGCGCGGAGGCGAAGAGGCGCTCGCGCTGGCGGGCGCAGGGGTGCCCTTCGAGATTGTCCCGGGTGTCACGGCGGGCCTCGGGGCGACGGCCTATGCGGGCATTCCCGTCACGCACCGCGGCCTCGCTTCGAGCGTCACTTTTGTCACGGGCCACGCCGCCACCGACGACCCGTGCTCCCCGTCGCGCCTCGATCGGCTGCACCTGGATGGCACGCTCGTTTTTTACATGTCTGCCAGCCGCCTCGAGGAGAATCTTCGCGCGGTGATGGCCGCCGGCCGGCCGCCCGAGACGCCGGCCGCAGTCATCGAATCCGGCGCGCAGCCGCGCCAGCGTGTCGTCACGGGTACGCTCGCCGAGCTTGCCGCGCGCGCCGCGACGCTCGGCGTACAATCGCCAGCGCTCGTCGTCGTGGGGGAGGTCGCGCGCCTGCGCGATCAACTCAAATGGTTCGAGGACCGTCCCCTTTTTGGGCGGCGCGTCGTTGTCACGCGCGCGAAAGACCGCGCGGCGGAGCTCATCCGTCTCCTGCGCGAACGCGGCGCCGATATTTTTGAATTCCCCACAGTCGAGATCGATGCGTCGCCCGTGGCCGCGCCGCTGGGCGAGCTGAGTGCATATGCATGGATCGTGCTGGCGAGTATCAACGCGGTCGAGACCCTCTTCGCGCGGATGGCGGCGGATGGTGTGGATGCGCGCAGTCTGCACGGCGTGCGCTTGTGCGCCATCAGCGCGCGCACGGCGGAGGCACTGCACCAGCGTGCGCTCCGTGCCGACCTTACTCCCGCGGAGTATGAGAGTGAGAACGTGGCGGACGAGATGGAGCGCGCGGGCGGCCCGCTGCGCGGACAGCGGGTGCTGATGCCGCGGCCCGAAATTGGCCGCAGCGCGCTGCCCGGCGTGCTCCGCGCACGCGGGGCCGAGGTGCATGAAGTGCCTGCGTATGAGGCCGCCATCCCGCGCGACAGCGCCCAACTCGCCGGTGCGTTGCTCGAGTTCGCGCCGGACTACGTCGTCTTCAGCAGCGCGTCGGCCGCGCGTAACCTGGGCGCGATCCTCGGCCCCGCGCGCACCGCCGCGCTCACGCGCGTGGCCGTTTTTGCCGCGATCGGCCCGATCGCTGCGCAGTCCGCCGCCGACTCTGGCATGTCCGCGGCGGTCGTCCCCGCGCGCCACACCATTGCCGAGCTGGTCGCTGCCCTCGCCGCGCACGACGCGCAGCGTCGCGCATGAAACCGGCGAGCGGTTCGCTGGGTACGGAACTCTCTGCGAACGAAGACCGAGGCCGCGTCTTGAAAGGGAAACACGAAGGGCCTTTAGTAGCGCATGTCTTTCAGTCAGGAGTTCGAGGGAGTAGTGCGTTTTCACGTTCGATAGAGGTTGAAGTTTATGTAACGACGCTTGATTCATGCGGGCCGAAGGGCGTTGAGGGCTGTGCGCCTTGTGCGAAACGCGCGAAACCCTGTACGATTAAGAAACGCTCTTTGTCGCAGACGGACTTCATTCCTGCCTCCCATGCCCTTCGCGATCCGGCCCACCGAGATTCCCGGCGTCCTCGAAATCGAGTCGCCTGTCCACGGCGACAGCCGCGGTTTTTTCACGGAGGTCTTCAATGCGGAGCGGTGGCGGCCGGAGGGTTTTTCGGAGGATTTCGCGCAGGACAATGTGAGTTGTTCGGCGCGGGGGACGATGCGCGGGCTGCATTACCAGATCGAGCCGCACGGCCAGGGCAAGCTGGTGCGCTGCCTGCGCGGGAGCGTCTTTGATGTGGCGGTGGACATCCGGCGGGGATCGCCGACCTTTGGCCGCTGGGTGGGGCGGACCTTGACCGTGGCAAACGGCCTGGCGATGTGGGTGCCGGCGGGTTTCGCGCACGGGTTCCTGGTGCTCGAGGACGAGACGCTGGTGCTGTACAAGTGCACGACGTGTTACACGCCGGCGGCGGAGCGAGCAATTGTGTACAACGATCCTGCGATTGGGATTGTGTGGCCGATTCCGGCGGAGCATTTCTCGCCGAAGGACCTCGCCGCGCCGATGCTGGCGAAGGCGGATTACAATTTCGTGTACCAAGGCGAATCGCTCCCCCGGTAGGGCGGGTCATGACCCGCCCTACCGGGGCGCGCAATTCGCCCGACGGGAGACCCATGCGCGTCCTTATTTTTGGAAATGCCGGACAGCTCGGCCGCGACCTGATGAAAGTATTCAGCGCGGACGCGCATGTGACGGGCTACGACTTGCCGGAGGTGTCGATCGCGGAGCCGGCGGCGGTGCACGCGTGCATCGTGCGCGATCGGCCGGACGTGGTGGTGAATGCGGGCGCGTACACGAACGTCGAGGGCGCGGAGGATGACGCGGCGGAGGCGTTTCGCATCAACGAGGGCGGGGCGCGGATCGTCGCCGAGGCGACGCGTGGGGCGAGCCTGCCGCTGATTCATTACAGCACGGATTTTGTCTACGACGGGTGGAAACGGACGCCGTATGAACCCAGCGACGCGCCGAATCCCTTGAGCGTGTACGGCAAGTCGAAATTGGCGGGTGACGAGGCCGTGCGCGCGGCGAACCCTCGGCATTTCATCCTGCGCACCGCGTGGT
>VFKU01000776.1 GCA_009885415.1 Rhodothermota bacterium | reverse complement strand
GTACTGGATGGCGCGGATGATGGAGGCGGGCGACGAGCCGCGCTTCATCGCGCGGCGCATGTGCATCTTCGCCTCCGAGGATGTCGGCAATGCGGACCCGATGGGGCTGGTGCTGGCGACGAGCGCGGCGCAGGCCTGTGAATTTATCGGGATGCCCGAGGCGCGGATCATCCTCGCGCACGCGGCGACCTATCTGGCGTCCGCGCCGAAGAGCAACGCGAGCTACCTCGCGATCGGCGAAGCGCTGGAGGACGTGCGCACGAAGAAGACCGTCGCGGTGCCGGGCCCGCTGCGCGACGGCGGGTCGCGCGGAAAGGAAATCGGGCGCGGGATCGGCTACCAGTATCCGCACGATTTCCCCGGCGGGTATGTCGCGCAGGAGTATGGAGTGCCGTTGGGGACGTATTACCGGCCGACCGATCGCGGGAAGGAAGCAGAGATCAAGGAGCGGCTGGAGGCGCTGCGTCCGGACGATCCTTCTCCGTCGTCAACGACGGAGACTTGAGCACGGCCGCCGTTGTATGTTCAGCGCGGCGCTTCGTCCGGCGGCCGGTCGCGCATCACGATTTCGACGATTTTGTCCACATCATCGAGGGCGGGAAAGGTGCCGGTCGCCTCGGGGAACGCGGCGGGATCGACATCTTTACCGACAACGTAAATCGGCAGGTTTTTGCATTCGGTGCTTTTTCGCAGGATCCGGCAGAAATCTTTCACTGGCATCGCATCGATCTGCGCGTCGATGAAAAAGGCGGCCGCGCGAGTGGAGCCGAGCCACGCGAAGGCGTGCAGCAGGTCGTAGACCACGCGTCCGCAAACATTTTTTTCTGTCAGCCGTCCAAGCAGCGTGTCCACAGCGCGGTCGGGCCGCGTCAGAATGAGTACCTGCGGCATTTTGACGTCGGTCTTTCCGCTAAGCAAGAGTCTGGATTCCACCATGAATTCGAGGGTCTTGGCCAGCGACGTATCGAGATTGGTGAAAACGCAACCCACGATCGAGCCTTCTCCGTCCGCTTCCGCGTGGCGTACGTCGCAGATGACCGAGGAAAGGGAGAAACCGTTTGGGAGTTGGAATGAGCAGGATAGAGAGGCACCCGCAGAGGTCGCGACGGGCACATAGAGCCCGCAACCGGAACGGCTGATATTCCGGAGTTTGCCGGGCACCATCAATCCTCCGGGCATAGTGACCGAACAAGGCACGTCCAACTGGACGCGGTGCTCGCTGCGGACGACGGAGCAGTGGGCCTCGTGCGGCCAACCGAGTTTGAGTCCGAGGTCCTGTTGCGTGAGACGGCTGCTAAGAATTCTTACCCGGAGTCCGCAGGCGCGGCCGTCCACAAGAAAACGCAAGAGTGTCGAGCGGGAGGTGTTAAAGACCCGCGAGTGGTAGGTCATGGTATCCAGTTCCATCAAGATGAAGCGACCCTGAGACCAGCCCAAGATTCGTCCCGGGAGGATTCCGCAGGTATCGCCCATCGGACCGGTCGCCAGGATGACGGGCATCCCGACGCGGAGCAGTTTTTCAATATCCTGGTCTGGAACGGATACGGGCGGTCCGACAGGAGCCCCGTCCTTGGATTTCTGGACATTCGGCTTTTGCGGTTCCTGGGCGGTACTCAAGGCCTACACTCCTGCTTGGGGCGATGTCCACTTCCCGGACAAACTGTCCGCTTTTTGAACTGTACCAGTAGAATTCTTAGTCCTGCAAAGAGCATCGCCAAAATAAGCGGTAATTCGTTCTATTGCAATGGGTTAAGGGAATTTTTTATGGCCTGTGTTAAACTAGAGTAGCGCGGTCGGGTTCGGGGGAATTCGGGGGAGTTTTTTGTTGGGCCAGCCACACGATCACGGTGCCGATCGTCGCACCGCGCAACGAATCCAAATACACCATCACGTGGTGTTTTCGGAGTACCGCGCGCTCGGGCCCTTGCGGATGGGCACCGCGGTGGATCGTAGCAGCGGCGGTCTGCGCATTATTACTTCCCACCCCGAGCCGCTCGGCACCACGATCCAGATCGAACTGCGCGCGTCGGCGGGATCTCCAGACGTATTGTTGCTGGAAGGTCGCGTGGTTCATTTGACGCCGATGGACAAGGGCCAGTGCGCGATGGGAATTCGATTAGTTCCGCCGGTGTTGCGCGCGGGCGCGGCGCCGGTGGCGCGCGAGCGGCGCGCGGCGGCGGCGCGGACACGAGCGGCGACCCGCGCGGCGGGTGGCGAGATGCCGGCAACTGGGGCGTCGGCTGTCGCGGGGGTGGCGACGGCCGACGAAGCGGTGACCTTTCGTCGCATCGAGGACGGCGGCCGGGTGGGATCGTGGGCCGCGTTGTTTGCGATTCTTGCGCTCTTGGTGATTTTGGTATTGCTGATCCTGGAGGCGATGCGCGACGAGGGCCGGCGCGCGTCGTTCGGATTTTTTGAGGGCGCGAGCGTTGAAGGCATGCTCGCGAAGATTTTTCAGGAGGAGAGTTCGGCGAACGCGCAGGCCTCTGCTCCGTCGGCTTCGCGGAGAAATGCGGAGGCCGGACCCGCCGGGCTTGAGCGCGCGATGAGAGACGAGCGCGAAGGGTGGGAGCAGCGCGGATTTTTGGCGCCGGTCGAATCGGCCGTGGGCGCGCCGGTGTTGTCGGGTGAGATTTCGAATGCGGCGCTTCGGGGCGGCGCGCCGCCGGAGCTGCGGCGTGCAGCGGGGCTTTCGGCGGGCGGGTTCGCGGTGATGCTGGAGTACGCTGATCGCGCGGCGGCGCGCGGCGAGGCGGGTCTCGCGCGGGCGGTGGTGCGGCGTGCGATGGAGCGCGCGGGCGCGGTCCCGGCGGCATGGCGGTCGCTCGGCGGGAAATATCAAGCGGAGTTGAGCGGCGCGAGCGAGAATGGCGCGGCGAGATTGCTGAGCCGCGAGGTGTCGCTGGATGCCGCGGCGGCGGGCGCAAAAGCGGCGACGCCGCTGAAGATCGAAGTGGACACGGGCGATCACCTCTTGCGTGTTTGGCGCGGCGACGAGATGCTGGCGGAATTTCCGGTGGGGCTCGGCCGCGACGCTGCGACGCCGCGCGGGGAGTTTCGCGTGGGGACGAAGGCGCGGCAACCGGCGTGGTATGCAG
>VFKU01000059.1 GCA_009885415.1 Rhodothermota bacterium | reverse complement strand
CAAGGGCCAGGCGAAGCTCGCGGACTACTCGCTCGGTGGCACGAATTTTTTTCTCTCGCTCTTCGACAAGGCGCGCAGCGAGCAGATCACGCCGATGTACGTCGCGCCGGAGCTGGTGCGCAAGGAGCGTGCGACGAAGTTGTGCGACATGTATTCGCTGGGCGGGGTCTTGTATTACATGTTTACGCGCAAGCTGCCGTTCCAGGTGGACTCGTTGCCACGCTTGTACTACTGCCACTTGAACGAGCGGCCGCTTCACCCGACGGTGGTAAATCCGGCGTGCCCGCAGGCGCTGGGCGATATCATCATGCGGCTGCTGGAGAAGGACCCGAAGAAGCGCTTTCAGGACTGCGATTCGCTGCGGGTGCATATCTCCGAAATCGGCCAGCGGCGGATCTGAATCGGGCCCATGGACAAATCACGCCTCGAAGCCTTCAGCGACGGCGTGATCGCGATCATCATCACGATCATGGTCTTGGAAATAAAGGTGCCGCACGACGCGAACTGGGAAGCCTTGCGCGATTTGTGGCCGACGTTCCTCTCGTACATGATGAGTTTCGTGTATGTCGGCCTCTATTGGAACAACCATCACCACATGCTGCACTTGGCCAGCGGGATCAACGGGCGAATTCTTTGGGCAAACTTGCACTTGTTGTTCTGGTTGTCGCTTTTTCCATTTTGCAGCGGATGGTTGGGCGAGAACCAATTCGCGCCGGCGCCCGCGAGTACCTACGGCTTTGTGCTCTTTATGGCGGCGGTGGCATACCTGATCCTAGAGACGGCGATCGTTGCCCACCAGGGGCCGGAGTCGAAGCTGCGCAAAGCCATCGGAAGCGAGATCAAGGGCAAAATATCGATCGTGTTGTACCTCGCGGGAATTGGCCTCGCGTTTCTCAATCAATGGGCCGCAATCGGAATTTACGTCCTCGTTGCATTCATGTGGCTGATCCCCGATCAACGAATCGAGTCGAGATTGAGAAAGAAGCGCTAGGGCGGGGCCGTAAGACGTCTACAACTTCGGCCCGTAGTGTTCGAGGCGCTTGCCTTCGGGCGTGTCGGTGAAGGTCTTGAAGGCTTCGATGAACATGGCGGCTAATTTTTTTGCGGTGGCGTCGTAGGCGGCGGGATCGCTCCAGGCTTTGCGGGGGTTGAGCAGGTTGGGATCGACGCCGGTAAGGGCTTTG
>VFKU01000527.1 GCA_009885415.1 Rhodothermota bacterium | reverse complement strand
CGCCGGCGGCCTTGGCTTCGGCGGGCGTCATTCCGTGCACGATTTCCTTCGCGCCGGATTTCAACACCACGTACATGTCCGCGAAATCGAGATTGCCCATCAACGCGCCGACCGGCGGCATGATGATGTCGTCCACCAGCGACTTCGCGATCGACGTAAACGCCGCGCCGACCGTGAACCCGACCACCAGGTCGATGACGTTTCCGCGCAGTGCGAAATTCTTCAAGTCTTCAACCAGCTTCATGGCGAGTCGCTCCTTGTGGGCCGCATTGCCCCTGTTCGGCGCAGGCACTATAATACATGCGCCGAAACGCGCCCGATCCGGCCGGATTCCCTATGAACCTCAGCAAAATCCTCTATAACGAGATTCTCACCAAAGTCGAGAAGCCTTCGCGCTATCTCGGCACGGAGGTGAACACTTCGCACAAGGACCCCAACGCGGTCGAGCTGCGGGTGTCGCTGATTTTCCCGGACTTGTATGACCTCGGGCTCGGCAATGTCGGCATCCTCATCCTCTACTCCATCCTGAACGAGCTCGATTGGGTCTGGTGCGAGCGCGCGTATGCGCCGGGGCTGGACATGGAGGCCGAGCTGCGCAAGCGCGGCCTGCCGCTCTTCTGCAACGAATCGAAAGACTCGCTCGCCGACATGGACATGATCGGCATCACGCTGCAAAGCGAGTTGACCTACACGAACATTCTCAACATCATCGACCTCGCGGGCTTCCCGCTGCGCACCAAGGACCGCGCGGAGGACGCGCCGCTGTTCTTCGCCGGCGGCCCGGCCGTTTTCAACCCCGAGCCGCTCGCGCCCTTCATCGATTTCTTCGCGATCGGCGACGGCGAGGACATCATCGTCAAAATCGTCGAGTGCGTCCGCCCGCTGAAGGGCCGTCCCCGCCGCGAGAAACTCGAAGCGCTGGCGAAACTCGAAGGCATCTACGTGCCCGAGTTGTATCCCTTCGAGATCATGCCGAATGGGCAGGTCCTCCCGAAGGAAGACGCGCCGAAGATCGTCAAGCAGCTCGTCGACCTCGAGACCGCGAAATTCCCCACGAACTACATCGTGCCCTACACGCAGCAGGTACACGACCGCCTTGCGCTCGAAGTGCTCCGCGGGTGCACGCAGGGCTGCCGCTTCTGCCAGGCCGGCATGGTCACGCGGCCCGTGCGCGAGCGCTCGCTCGAAACCATCGACAAACTCATGACCGAAGCCCTCGCGAAAACGGGCTACGAAGAGGTCGCGCTCGTCTCGCTCTCCACCTGTGACTTCTCGCGCCCGAAACAACTCGCTGCGCAGGCCGCCGCACGCGCGGGCCGCGATCGCATTTCCGTTTCGCTGCCCTCGCTGCGGCTCGATTCCTTCAGCGTCGAAATGGCCGACGCTGTCGCCGATGTGCGCCGCAGCGGACTCACCTTCGCGCCCGAGGCCGCCTCGCCGCGTCTGCGCGCGCTGATCAACAAGTGGATCCCCGACGAGGGCCTCCTCGACATGGCCTCCGAGGCCTACCGGCGCGGCTGGGACCACGTGAAGTGCTACTTCATGATCGGCCTGCCCACCGAGCGCGACGAAGACATCGTGGCGATCGCCGACCTCTGCGAACGCACGGTCGAAGTCGGCAAGCCGATCAACCCGAAGGCGAAAGTTCGCCTCGGCGTTTCGACTTTTGTTCCGAAGCCTTTCACGCCCTTTCAGTGGGCCGAGCAAATCGGCCTCGAAGAAACGGAGCGCCGCCAGCGCATTCTCGACGCGCGCTTCCGCAAGAACCCGAACATCAAATTCGGCCGGCACGAAGCCGCGACGACCTTCATCGAAGGCCTCGTCACGCGCGCGGATCGACGCGGCGGCGACCTTATCGAGGCCGCCTGGCGCCGCGGCGCGCGCTTCGAGTCCTGGG
>VFKU01000920.1 GCA_009885415.1 Rhodothermota bacterium | reverse complement strand
TACGCCGAGGACCCCGAGCACGGCTTCCGGCCGAGTCCTGGCGTGATCACGAATTTGTATTTGCCCGGCGGGCCGGGTGTGCGCGTGGACACACATATTTTCGCGGGCTACGAGGTGCCGCGCTACTACGATTCGCTGCTGGCGAAAGTCTGCGCCTGGGGGACCACGCGCGAGCAGGCCATCGAGCGGCTCGCGGGCGCGCTCGACGAGTTCCAGATTCAGGGCATCAAGACCACGGCCTCGATTTGCGCGCGCATCCTGCGCAGCAGCCGCTTCCGCCGTGGCGAGCTCTCGATGAATTTCCTCGACTGGTTCATGCAGAGCCAGATGGGTGCGGCGGCGCCCAAGGGCTGATCGTTGCTTCGCTCGCCGAAGCCCCGTATACTTTTCATTCGTCCGTCCCGGCAGCTTCGAAGGCTGGGAAGGTGGCTGCGCGGACCGGCGGATGGCACCGCGGAATGCGCCTCGAAAGGGAGCCCCAGTCATGCGTGGATTGATTCGCTTCGTCGGCGGCACGGTGACCTTGCTCACCTCGCTGATTGTGCTGGGCGGCGGCGCGTTGTTTGTGGTCAAGCCCAAGCACGAGATTAACCAGGAAATCGACCGGCGGTGGGAAGAATTGCTCGTCCAGTTGCCGGAAGGCTGGCCCTACCGCGAAATACTGGCGGTTTTGATTCTTCTCCTGGGCCTGTTCATGTTCCTTTCCTTCTTTATCCGCGGGAAAAAGGGCCGCCGCCGGACGATTTCCTTCGCCGGTGCGCATGGCGATGTGACGATAGAGCTGGAGAACATCGAGGGCGTCATCGAGAAGGTCGCGCGCAAGCTGCCCGAAGTGCGCGACATCCGCATCCGCCTCGAGCCGACCGACGCCCGCTCGCGGGTGCTGGTGCTGGCCGAGGCGGCGCTGATGAAGGACGCGGACGCCGATGCTCGGCAGGTGACCGATCGCGTGCAGGACTACATCAAGCAACACACGCGCAAGATATTGGGAGTCCAGGAAGTGGACGTGCGGTTGACCGTGAAAAAGTTTCTGCTGAACATGCGCTCTGTGAAGCCGCTGCCGCTGCTCCTCGAAGGGCCGCGCGAGACCGCTCTCGTCCCCGCACGCCCTGCCGAGGGCGGGGCTATCCAGCCCTCCTGAGGGCCGCCCGCGCCCATGCTGACCAAGCGCATCATTCCCTGCCTCGATGTCGCCAATGGGCGCGTGGTCAAAGGTGTGAACTTTCTCGATCTGCGCGACGCCGGCGATCCGGTAGAAGTGGCGCGGCGCTACGACGAAGAAGGCGCGGACGAGATCGTGTTTCTCGACATCCAGGCCTCGACGGACAATCGCGACACCATGCTCGAGGTCGTCCGTCGCACGGCCGAACAGGTCTTCATGCCGCTGTGCGTGGGCGGAGGCATCCGCACGCAAGACGATATCCGCCGGCTGCTGAGCGCCGGGGCGGACAAGGTTTCGATCAACACGCCGGCGATCCAGGACCCGGACTTCGTCAATCGTGCGTCGGATCGCTTCGGGTCGCAGTGCATCGTCGTCGCGATCGACGCGAAGAAGACCGAGGACGGGAGCTACATCGTAAAGAGCCACGGCGGACGCGACGGCGGGCGCGCGACGGCGCTCGATCCGGTTGCGTGGGCGGTGGAGGTCACGCGGCGCGGCGCGGGAGAGATCTTGCTGACCTGCATGGACAAGGACGGCACGAAGAGTGGCTACGACATCGCGCTGACACGGCGCGTCGCGGACGCGGTGAGCGTGCCCGTAATTGCAAGCGGCGGCGCGGGGACGCTCGAACACCTGCGCGCGGCGCTCGACGAGGGCGGAGCAGACGCCGCGTTGGCAGCCTCGATTTTTCATTTTCGCGAGTACACGATTCAGCAGGCCAAGGACTACCTTGCCGAGCACAGTGTGTGCGTCCGGCCTTCGGCGCGGCGCGCCGCGACCGCCGCGGCGGGGGGCTGAGACATGCTTGGGCGCGAGGCGCATCTGCATCCGGCGGTCCACCGATGGCCCCATTGTCATTGGGCTTGATTCGGTAGACGACGCTGCTTCGTGCGACACTTCCCTGCGCTTGCGGAGAGTTCAACGTGAAAAACCTTTTTGACGTATTGAAACTGGACAAGGACGGCCTCGTGGCGGCGGTGGTTCAGGACGAGGGGACGGGCCAGGTCTTGATGGTCGGCTATATGAATCGCGAGTCGCTAAAGATCACGCTCGAGCGGAAACTCGCGTGCTTCTGGTCGCGATCGCGCCAGGAGCTGTGGCTGAAGGGCGAGACCTCGGGCAATACGCTGGAGGTGCGCGAGCTGCGGGTTGATTGCGACCAGGACGCGATCCTGCTGCGCTGCCGCCCGGCCGGGCCGACCTGCCATACGAAAGAAACAAGCTGCTTTTATCGCACTGTTGGCGCGGACGGCGCGCTGACCCTCGCCGGCGACGGCGTGGCCAAAGAGTAGGGGAGGGGCAGACATGAACCATCCTTCCCTTGCAGAATTTCGCGCGCTGGCGCGGCGCGGCGCGCTCGTGCCGGTGTACCGCGAGATCGTGGCGGACCTCGAGACGCCGGTCGCCGCGTACCTGAAAATTTCGCGCGGACACGATCGCGCCTTCCTGCTCGAGAGCGTCGAACAGGCGGACGTGCTCGGGCGTTACTCCTTTCTCGGGGCCGACCCTTCGATCGTGTTTCGCTCGCGGGGCAAGCAGGTCAGCATCCTGCGGCGCGGCGCGACGGAGACCTTCGAGTCCGAGGACCCGCTCGGGGAATTGCAGCGGCTCATGGCGGCCTACCAGCCGGTGAAGGTCGAGGGGCTGCCGGAATTTCACGGTGGCGCGGTGGGCTACATGTCCTACGACCACGTCCGCTTTTTCGAGAAGCTGCCGGACAAAAACCCCGACCCGCTCGGGCTGCCGGACCTGTATTTTTACATCACGGACACGCTGCTGATTTTCGATCACGTGCGCAATCGCTTGATGATCGTGTCGAACGCGCACGTGCAGGGTGATGCCGACGTGGCCTACGCCGAGGCGCTGGCGAAGATCGATGCGCTGCACGCGCGGCTTCGGCAGCCGGTCGTGGTGACGGAGGAGCGGGTGCACGGCGCGCCCTTCGACACGACGATCCGCTCGAACTTCACAAAAGACGAGTTCTGCGCGAAGGTCGAGCAGGCCAAGGAGTACATCCGCGCGGGCGACGTGTTCCAGGTGGTGCTCTCGCAACGTTTCGAGCGCAACGTCTACTCGAGCCCGGTGAACCTATACAGAGCGCTGCGCTGCGTGAATCCCTCGCCCTACATGACCCTGATCGAGTTCCCCGAATTCACGCTGGTCGGTTCGAGCCCCGAAGTGATGACGCAGGTGAAGGGCGGCCGCTGCATGGTGCGTCCGATCGCCGGCACGCGGCGCCGCGGCGCGACCCGCGAGGAGGACACGGCGCTGGAGGCCGAACTGCTCGCCGACGAGAAGGAACGCGCCGAGCACATCATGCTGGTGGACCTCGGGCGCAACGACCTCGGGCGCGTGAGCGCGATCGGCAGCGTACATCCGACGCAGTTGATGGTCATCGAGCGCTACTCGCACGTGATGCATATTGTCAGCCAGGTCGAG
>VFKU01000566.1 GCA_009885415.1 Rhodothermota bacterium | reverse complement strand
GTCCGCTTGATACGCGACAAAATTTCCGCCGCCGGTGCCTTGAAACACGAGATTGCCCGCGGTCGTGAGGAGTCCGCCGTTCGTGGGTCCGCCGTGTTTGACGCTCCACACTTCCTTCTGTGCGACGGGGTCCCAAGCCTTGAGCGTGCCGAACATCGGCGGCAAGGGCGCCATCTTGGCCAGCGCCACAACCTGGGCAAAGTCGACGCCCGTATTCCAGTTCGCGCCGGGGTGATACTCGAATTTCGCGTCCGGCACATAGAGCGACGGAAGACTGATCGTGGGAATGTACACGAGCTTCGTTTGCGGGTTGTACGCCATCGGGTGCCAGTTGTGGCCGCCGTGGCCCGAGGGAAACACCAGCTTGGGCCCGGTGGAATAGTCGCCCGCGCCAGTCTCGACCGGCCGGCCGGTTGTCATATCCACGCCGCTGGCCCAGTTCATTTCCACGTAGTTCTTCGCCGACAACAACTCGCCCGTCTCGCGATCGAGCACATAGAAGAAGCCGTTCTTCGGCGCCTGCATCAGGACCTTGCGCGGCTTGCCGTCGAGGTCCATGTCGGCGAGGACGATGTGCTGCGTGGCGGTGTAGTCCCAGGTATCGGAGGGCGTCGTCTGGTAGTGCCACTTGAGGCTGCCCGTGTCCGGATCGATCGCCAGGATCGACGAGAGATACAAGTTGTCGCCGCCGCCGGGGCTGCGAATCTTGCGGTTCCACGGCGAGCCGTTGCCCGTGCCCACATACAGCAGGTGCAGCGCCGGGTCGTAGGCCATCGAGTCCCACGCCGTGCCGCCGCCGCCGCCGACTTTCCACCACTCCCCCGTCCAAGTCTTCGCGGCCTTCTCGAGCTCCGGATTCTCGAAAGGCTCATCCGGGTTCCCCGGGACGGTATAAAAGCGCCAAACCTGCTCGCCGGTCGCGGCGTCGTAGGCGGTGATGTATCCGCGCACACCGTATTCCGATCCGCCGTTGCCGATGATGACCTTGTCCTCGACGACGCGCGGCGCGCCGGTAATCGTATAAGGCTTGTCGGTGTCGGTCGTCTGTTTTTCCCAGACCAGTTTACCCGTGGCCGCATCGAGCGCGATGAGCCGGCCATCGAGCGCGCCGAAGTACACCTTGCCCTTCCACAGCGCGACGCCGCGGTTCACGACGTCGCAGCACGCATTGCGGCCGTGTTCCGGATTCACCTTGGGGTCGTAGTCCCACAGGCGCTCGCCCGTGACCGCGTCGAGCGCGACGACCTTGCTCCACGGCAGCGTGAAGAACATCGTTCCATCGACGACGATCGGCGTCGCCTCGTGCCCGCGACCCGATCCGGTGGAATAGGCCCAGGCCAGGCCGAGCTCGCCGACGTTCTTGTCGTTGATCTGGTTCAAGGGGGAGAAGCGCTGCTCGTCGTAGGTGCGGCCGT
>VFKU01000709.1 GCA_009885415.1 Rhodothermota bacterium | reverse complement strand
GATCCGCCTCGTTTCCCCCCGGAATACGATCGTGTCAATGGGCGCATTCAGCATGAACGCGCGGCACCATGAACGCGGACATGATACTATTCCGGCGACCGCGCGGTAAATTCGCGCGATGATCCGCCGGAACGTGCGGATCCACGCGCCGCGCGCATATCGGATGCACTCATTTCACAATGACCGAACCGCTTCAGCCTATATATTTCGACCGTCACGCGCTGCGCTTCCACCCACTGGCTGAACGGCCGAGCAAAGTGTTTATTGAGCGCGACCATGTGTCCGCGGACGCCGCGCCGCCTGTTTTACCGCCCGCCGCGGCGGCGATCATCGAGGAGACAGCGGAGCGGCTGCACGCGGCGAAGGCTTTGGGCGCTTCGCGGATGCTCGCGTTCGGCGCGCACACGATTAAGAACGGCCTCTCCCCCGTTCTAATCCGCCTCATCGAGCAGGGCTGGCTCACGCACCTGGCGACGAACGGCGCGGGGATCATCCACGATTGGGAATTCGCCTTTGCGGGCGTGAGCAGCGAGGATGTGCGCGCGAATGTCGCTGTGGGTAAGTTTGGTGCGTGGGAAGAGACGGGGCGTTATCTCAATCTTGCGTTGGCGCTCGGCGCGTATCGCGGCTTGGGCTATGGCGCGTCCGTGGGCAAGTTCGTGCACGAGGAAATGCTGGACGTGCCTTCCGAAGCTGAGCTTTCGGCCGAGGTGATGCAGCGACTCGCGGCGTATCCGGCGCAGTCCGCGGCTGCGGCCGACCTTCTCGCTGTGTTACGCGAGAACAGCGTGGCCCCAGGACGGATGGGCGTGCCGCACCCCTACAAACGTTTTGGCCTTCAAGCGGCGGCCTACGCGCTCGGCGTGCCCTTCACCGGCCACCCGATGTTTGGGCACGACATTATTTATGAGCACCCGATGAGTTGCGGCGCGGCGATTGGGCGCGCAGCGGAGCGGGACTTTCTCAGCTTCGCGGCGGGCGTCTCGCGGCTCGAAGGCGGGGTCTATCTCTCGGTCGGCTCGGCGGTGATGTCGCCGATGGTCTTCGAGAAAACGCTTTCGATGGCGCGTAATCTCGCCGCGCAACAAGGACGCCGAATCGAAAAATTCCTGATCGTCGTGGTGGATCTCGCGCCGGCCTCGTGGGACTGGGGCCAGGGTGAGCCGCCGGTCACGCACGCGGACTACTACCTGCGCTTCAACAAGACCTTCGCGCGCATGGGCGGCGAGATACGCTATCTCGCCGCCGACAACCGGGCGGTGCTGCCGGCGCTGCTCGCACGGCTCAATCGAGTTTGAAGCCCTCGGGAACATCGACGTAAACCTTGCGGGGCTCTTTCTCGGTCAGGGTCCACACTTTCATGAGCATGGCCTTGCCGGGCTTGGCTTCTTTTTTGAGCGCATTCCTGAACTCGGCGAGGGTTTTGACGGGCTCGTAACCCACTTCGACAATCACGTCGCCGCGACGGATGCCTGCGGCCTCGGCTGGGCCATCGGGCACAAGCCCGGCGACGAAGAAATCCGAGGGGATCTCTTCGATCCCCCGCTCTTTCATGAATTCTGGGTTGAGCATGGTGGGGTCGAGAGTATCCACGTGGATACCGAGATAGTCGCGGCCGAATCGCGCGGCCAGTTGCCCCGGATATTCGCCGACGACGATGTCGAGATCCATCGGCTCACCGCGTCGCCATATCTTGATGCGGGCGGTCTCGCCGGGATGGATGGCGGAGATGGTGTTGATCAGCTCGGTCGAACGATCGATCTTCTTCCCGTTGATCTCGCGGATAACGTCTTCTTTTTCGAGCTTGCCCTTTTCCGCGGGGCCGTCCGGCGTCAATTGCTGGACGAAGGAACCGGACTTGTCGGGAAGTTTGTGGGCGTCGATAAACTCCTGCAACTCGATGTTCTGCTCTGCGGCCTCCTGGGCCAAATCGCGGATGGACACCCCGAGCCAGCCGCGTATCACTTTGCCGTGCTCGATGAGTTGCGGGACGACGTCGCGCACGCGGTTCGCGGGG
>VFKU01000112.1 GCA_009885415.1 Rhodothermota bacterium | reverse complement strand
GACCGCGTGCTTCGTCGTCGCTTCGAGCACCTGGCCCTGGCGGACCTCGCCATTCGCGAGCTTGAGGTCGAGAATCGCGCCCGTCGGGAAACGGTCGCCGTTGCGCAGGAAAACGAGCGGCCCCGTAATGTACGTGAGGTCCCAGTATTCCTTTTGGAGCAGTTCAGTTGGAGACATTCTCAGTCACTCCTAGTGTCACGCGGCAACCGCTTGCTTGAGACCTTCGATGGCGGCCTTCATGTCGTCCACCACCTTCTTCTTCTTTTCGATAAACCCAGTGGAATTCAACTCGCGCAGACGCGAGATCTGTTCGCGCGAGGGATGCGCGAGCACCGTGTTCAACTGCACACCCACGCGGAGCGCTGCGCCCGCGGCCTCGTAGAAGGAGAGCAGCGCGTCGAGCAAATGCCCTGTCTTTTCGAGAGAGCTATATGCGTCGTCGTCCGAGTAGGCGTTCTGCTGCAGGAAAGACTCCTTCAACATGCGCGCGAATTCGAGGAGCAGACGTTCCTGATCCTGCAAGGCGTCCGGCCCCACGAGCTGCACGATTTCCTGGAGCTCCGTGTCGCGCTGGAGCAAGTCGATCGCCTGCTGGCGGCGTTCGCCCCAGCCGGCCGGTGCATTCGCGCGGAACCACGGCTCGAGCTCCTTGAAGTACAGCGAGTAGCTCAAGTTCCAGTTCACACTCGGGTAGTGGCGGCTGTAGGCCAGCTTGGCGTCCAGCGCCCAGAGGCCGCCGGAGACGCGCATCGAGTTCTGCGTCACCGGCTCCGAGAAGTCGCCGCCCGCGGGCGAGACCGCGCCGACCAGCGTGAGCGAGCCGGTGCGATCTTCCTGGCCTTGCACGGCCGATCCGAAGCACTTCACGCGCCCCGTGCGTTCGTAGAATTCCGCCGTGCGCGCCGAGAGGTAGGTCGGGTAGCCTTCTTCGCCAGGCATTTCTTCGAGGCGCGACGAAATCTCGCGCAGCGCCTCGGCCCAGCGCGAGGTCGAGTCGGCCATCATCGCCACCGAATAGCCCTGGTCGCGGTAGTATTCGCCGAGCGTGATGCCGGTGTAGACCGACGCTTCGCGCGCGGCCACTGGCATGTTCGAGGTGTTCACGACGAGCACGGTCCCATTCATGAGCGGACCGCCGGTCTTGGGGTCGCTCAGGTGCGGGAACTCGTCGAGCACGTCCGCCATCTCATTGCCGCGTTCACCGCAACCGACGTAGATGATGATGTCCGCGTTGCAGAATTTAGAAATCTGCTGTTCCACGACGGTCTTCCCCGTGCCGAAGCCGCCGGGCACGATCGCCGAGCCGCCCAGCGTGATGGGGAAGAGCATATCGAGCACGCGCTGGCCCGTGACGAAGGGGACCGCTGACGCCAGCTTCTGGCGGAAGGGCCGCGCCTTTTTCACCGGCCACATGTGCGTCATGGTCAGTTCTTTGCCGTTGTCGAGCTTGGCGATCACGTCCTTGACGGTGTATTCACCGGCCGGCTTGATTTCCTTGATCTTGCCGGAGATGCGCGGCGGCACCATGACGAAATGCTTGAGGTGCGCCGTCTCCGGGACAGAGCCGAGTATATCGCCGCCGGTCACGTCCTGGCCGACCTGCGCGACGGGTGTCCACGCCCATGTCTTCTTATAGTCGAGCGGGTCCGACGTAAGGCCGCGCGCGATAAAGTCGCCGGCCTGGCGCTGCAAGTCGATCAGCGGGCGCTGGATGCCGTCGTAGGTCTGGCCGAGGAGGCCCGGTCCGAGCTCGATCGAGAGCGGCGCGCCCAATGCGCGCACCGGTTCGCCGAGGTACATGCCCGCCGTGTCCTCGTACACCTGCGCGTAAGCGACGTCACCGTCGATGCGGATGACCTCGCCGAGTAGTCCGAGTTTACCCACGCGCACCATTTCGCCCATGCCGACGCCCGTCATGCCTTGGGCGGCGATCATCGGCCCCGAGATGCGCACCAGTTTTCCAACTATCTCAGCCATCGTGTTTCACCTCAACCGTTTCGCTTGCTACTGTTCAGGAAAGGCGGATCTCGAATCCAACCGCCGGTTTTATCACCGACGACAGATACGCGTCCACGTCGGTCTCTTCATCGTCGAACGAGGGGCAATTCACCAGCAGCGGCGCGCCCTTGTGGCGCTTCAGCCGTTCCTGGGTCCTCTCGGAAAATCCATGCCGGAGCTTCTCTTCGATAATTACCACATCGAGTTTCTCTTGCAGCAGGCCCTCGAGGACGCCTTCGGCGTCCTTCGCGTCGCTCACTTCCTGCACGCGAATCCCCGTCAACGCAAGGTTCATCGCCGTCGCGCCGCTGGCCACCGCGCAAATTTTAGACATAGAGCAACTCCTGCTCGAGCCGCGCCTTGGGCAGGTGCGCCGCAAGGCCATGCGCGATGATCCGCAAATTCGTCACTTCGTTGTATTTGAGCCACGCGTAGCGAAGGAGCGAGGCGAGCCCGATGTTTTGACGCTGTACGGCCCGCCGCAAGCGCTCGATAAATTTTAGTTCGAACTGGCGCTCGAGCGAAGAAAAACGGCCGGTCTGCGCGAAGTTCGCTAGCGCGCCGGCCATGTCGCCGTAGGGCGTGCGGGCGACGACTTCCGCCGCGCGCTCGGGCGTGCCGGCCGCGGCGATTTCGCGCAGCACCTGCTCGGAGATGGCGCCGCGCGGCAAGAGCTCGCGCACGACGTCCTCCGCGCTGACGCCCGCGGGCCGCGGCTCGAACAAGCGACGGAGATTGATGCGATCAATCTCCGCGCGCAAAATCTCCTGGATAAATTTCGCGTCGTCGGAGCGGTAGCTGCCGAGGCGCACGAGATTGCTCACGAAGTAGCTACGGTCGAGCGCGTCTTCCAGCGTGCGAAGATTTTTCGTCTCCTGGTACGCGGGCAAGGCCTCGACCAGTCCCCGGCAGAGTGCGGAGTTCCACGCGGCGAGCCCGCGCACGAGCGCCTCCATCGTGTCCTGCGCCGCCAATTCCTTCTGCACCGCTTGAGACATCGACGCGCTCGGCACGAGCGACGAAGCGCCCGTTTCCGCATCGAGCCCGTGGTGCCGGTTGCGCAGCAAGGCCTTGACGGCGATGAGGTCCCAGCGTCCGATGAAAATCTCCGCCAGCGCAGCCATTTCTTGCCGGCACATGGCCTTGAGCCGGCCGAAGGTGTTCACGAGGTTGCGCGAGACCGCGTCCTCGATCGCCTCGGCGCCTTGATAGCGCGAGAGCGCTTCGGCGAGCTCGACGTCGTAGGGCGACTTGAGCAGCGTCTCGCCGATTTGATCGAGCCGGCCGCTGTCGAGCAGGGCCTCGAGATCGTTGCGGCCCAAGAGCGAACTCTTCATGCCGCGCACGCGCGCGTTGACAAATGCCGCAGCAGAGCTGGCCATATTATGCAGCGCCTCCCGAGCCGAAGAGCGTCGTCATGCAGTGCTTGCGCACCGCTTGATCCACGCGCGCAAAGCGCCCGCTGAGCGTATTGCTCACGCGCCAGGTACGCGCGGGATCCTGGACGGCGACGCCGTCCCAGAACTCCGTCGAGCCCTCGGCCTTCACACCCGCGTGCCCGTGATCCGCCAGCCACGCGCGGATCAACTCCACGTGCGCCGGAGGGCCAAGGATCTGAACGCCGGAGGTGCCGGCCACCGCGGCCATCAGCTCCGCAAGCATGCGATCGATCACCTTCGTAAACTCCGGGCTGGTAGCCATACGCCGGATTCCGGCGGAGACCTCCGCGAGCAGCGCCTCGACGATGTCGTTCTTCATCGAGAGCTCGAGGCGAACGGATTCGGCCTCGCCCTTCTGTTTCCACAGGGTGTCGAGGCGATCGCGCTCGGCCTTGGCCGAGGCCAACGCCGCTTCAGTCGAGGCACGCGCCTTCGCGCGCGCATCGGTAAGAATGCGCTCGGCTTCGGCCCGGGCCTTGGCGAGGTGTTCGGCACACTCCGCCTCGACCTGCCGCGCCATCGTCTCGAAGAGGGCAGGACTTGCCATGAAAAACGGGTCCTGCGCTTTAGGCTTTGTTCAGCAGCAGGAAGCCAATCACGAATCCGAGAATAACGATCGTCTCCGGGATGGCGAACAGGATCAGCACGTTGGTGAACAGCTCGGGCTTCTCGGCCATCGCGCCGGTGCCGCCCGCGCCCACGCCGGACTGCGCCAGCCCGGTGCCCAGACCGGCCAAGCCGACCGCGAGACCCGCGCCGATGCCCAGGCCAAGCGCGCCCAGACCGCCGCCGCCACCCGTGGCCGCCGCTTCAGCGCCGTGTTCGGGCTCCTGCGCCATGGCGAGCGGGGCGAAAATCCCCAGCACGGCCACAAACGCGATCGCCAGCATCCCCATCTTCAACATCGCTTGCTTCGTTACCATTGTGTTTCCTTTCTGAACGGGTTGAAACCTCTTCCCTCCGGCGAATAAAACTTCGGGAGGAACTCCACAAAATTAAGACGCAGCGAGTGTATGGTGGGACTCGCGATGCCTATACCCAAGTTGAGCAGGTGCACGAGCAGCGCCGCAGGAATGCCGATGGCGTAGCCCATCATGCCGGGCAACATGTTGGCGATGTCCGCCAGCGCGATCGAGGCGACGCCGAGCGCCATCAGGCGCGCATAGCTGAGCACATTGCCGCCGAGCGACATGATCTCGATCACGCCGACCGCGCCGCGCATCGCGCCTGCGGCGTAGAAAATCATGACCACGCCCACCGCCCCGAGAGCAACGTCGACGATCTGCATGAACGAGGAGTTGAACACGGGCACGCCGAAGTAGCCAAACACAAAGGACATCAGCGCGAGCAGGCCCATGCACATGCCGGCCTTTTCGATGGCGTGCTTCTTGTGCCCGTGGTGCCAGTCAGCGCGCACGCCCATGATTAGCGCCGTAGGGACCAGGAACACGCCGAACATAATCGCCAAGACCAGCAGTTGTGTCGTCTCGTGCGCGCGATGGAAGAGCACCGGCATCGCACCGCTCGAAATCATCGGCCACACCGTCTTCTCGACGAAGGCGCCGGCGTATTCGCCGTAGATCACGCCAAACACAGTCGAACTCACGCCCATGTACATCGCGATGGTGCCGACCGATCGGCCGATTTTCGACGCGCCGAACTTGCCCTTGATCCACAGCGCGAGCAGGATGATCGCCAGGCCGTAGATCGCATCTCCCATGATGAAGCCGTAAAAAATGGTGAACGAGAGGCCAACCATCCATGTCGGATCCGAGGTGCCGTAAGTCGGCGGACGGAAGAGGCCCATGGGTAATTCGAAAGGTTTGAAGAAGGCGGCGTTGCGAAGGAGCGTGGGGACGGCGGTGTGCGGGAGGTCGTGAAAGCCAACCTGGTTTACTTCCACCTTGCCGGGGAATTCGCGTTCGACCGCCTGCTTGAGCGCCGGATACTGATCGGACGGCGTCCAGCCCTGGAATACGGTCACCATTTTGCTCTGCGCGAACTGTCCGTACACCCTCAAGCGCGACAATCGATCCGCAACGACCAACTTCACACCGAGGAGTTCCGCGCCTACCTGCCGCGAGAGTTTGTTCGCTTCGCCTTCGAGGCGGGTCATTTCTTTTTGGTGCTGGGTGATCGTCTTGTCGATCCGGCCGACCACTTCGCCCAGCGTCGCGTTTTCCAAGCTCTGATCGCGCATGTCGACCGGCGTGACGCCTTCTTGGCCGAGAATGCGCGTGACTTCGTTTTCTTTCGCTTCCGGGAAAGTAACGAGGCCGACCAGTTGTTTGCGCGAAATCTGGTTGCGGTGGAAGCTGCATTGCGGGCCAATCTCGGAGGCGAGACGCTCATCGAGCCGGTCGGCGATTTTCTTGACGTTGCCCTGCAATACCACGGCGCGCGTGCCGCGGCCGAGCTTCACGCTCGAGCCGCCGAGCGCCGGCGCGACCTGTTCGAGAATACGCTTGTAATTGTTCAGGACCTCGACCGCGTCGCGCCGCGTTGCGCGTTCGCGCGAGACCGTGCGCAGCGCCTCCGCCCACCCGCGGACTTTTTTAATCAGGTCGGCGTCAGCGGCGTCGGTGGCCGATTTCGCAGCCGCCTTTACATCGTGCTCGCCCGGCTGCAACGTAAGCAG
>VFKU01000084.1 GCA_009885415.1 Rhodothermota bacterium | reverse complement strand
TTATCTCCGAGTTAAAGGTCGACGGCGCGAACGTGGGCTTCAAGGTCTCCGTCACTGCGCAAGACCAGAAGCTCCCCCTCACCTTCGCCGGCACCTACGCCGCCGACGCGCTCAATGGTAAGTTCACGGCCGACGGCAATGACATGGCCGTCGTCACCGGCAAAAAGTCTACGGTGGATATCGTCGCCGCGGCGATCGGCAAGTGGTCCTTCGAGGCCGAGACCCCCGCCGGCCCCTACGCCGCCGAACTCATCCTCGACTCGCCGAGCTCCGGCAAACTCGTCGCCACCGACGGCGACGCGGTCCTGCGCAAAATCGGCAGCGACGGCGACCACCTCACCTACGACGTCTCGGTGAACTACCAGGGCCAGATCTACGACGTCTCCTTCGCCGGCACCGTCAACGGCGATGAAATGCTCGGCGACCTCCTCATGGACGGAAATTCCGTTGCCACCGTGAAGTGCAAAAAGTCCCCGAAGTAATCCTGACCACAAACAACCGGGCGGCGGTGCTCTGTTGAGCACCGCCGCCCGAACTTTTTTGACAGGATTTACATGATTAAAAAAATTCCTAGAGCAGGTCCCCTTCAAAAATATTATTAATCATGTAACCCTCTCGAAAAATCACATCCACGATCTACAGATCGGAAGTTACAAATCCCATAACTCCCATTCTTCTCATCATTCCCATCAATCTCGATGTTTCGCTGGTGCATCCGGCCCGCCCTACTCCGCCGGCATCGCCTCTTCGTAGCCAAAGCTGTTGATGCTGGGCAGGCCCGTGTGGCCCATCAAGGCCTTGTCGACCGCGTGCGCCGCTTCGCGGCCTTCGTGAATCGCCCACACCACGAGCGACTGACCGCGCCGCGCATCGCCCGCCGCCCAGACTTTCGGGTGGCTCGTGCGATACGCTTCGGGCCCCTTCGCGCCGTACGGCGCCTTGATATTTTTCCGCTCGTCGAGTTCTAGCCCCAGCTCCGTCGAGATCGTGTGCTCAGGGTGCACAAAGCCCAGCGCCAGCAGCACCAGGTCCGCCTCCCACACGAACTCCGTCCCCGGGATTTCCTGCATCTGCGGGCGCCCGCCCTTGGGCATGTCCCAGTGAAGCTGCACGCCGCGCACGCCCGTCACATGTCCGTTCTCGCCCACGAAAGATTTCGTCAGCACGCTCCACTGCCGCTCGCCGCCTTCCTCGTGACTTGACGATGTGCGCAAGATCACCGGCCAGTTCGGCCACGGCGTCGCAGGGTTCTGCTCGTCCGGCGGACGCGGCATCAGCTCGACCGATCGCACGCTCACCGCGCCCTGGCGCAGCGAGGTCCCGTGGCAGTCCGAGCCCGTGTCGCCGCCGCCGAGAACCACCACGCGCTTACCCTGCGCCGTGATCCCGCCGCCCGACACTTCCTTGCCCGCCACTCGCCGGTTCTGTTGCGGCAAAAATTCCAACGCCTGGTGGATACCCGACAACTCGCGCCCGGGGATCGGCAAGTCCCGCGCCTGCGTCGATCCGATGGTCAGCACCACCGCGTCGTTCTCGTCCACCAATTTCTGCGCCGGGATGTCCGTCCCAATCTCGCGGCCGAGGACAAACTTCACGCCCTCCGCCTTCATCTGCTTAATGCGGCGCTTCACATGTTTCTTCTCGAGCTTGAAATCCGGGATGCCATAATTCAGCAAGCCGCCCGGCGCGTCCGACCGCTCATACACGGTCACCGTGTGCCCCGCGCGGCGCAACTGCTGCGCGACCGCAAGCCCCGAGGGCCCCGAGCCCACCACCGCGACCTTCTTGCCCGTCTCTTTCAGCGGCGGCTCGGGCGTAATCCAGCCTTCCTTCCAGCCCTTGTCCGCGATGCTGTTTTCTATTTTCTTGATCGTGACGGCCGGGTCCGTAATCGCCAGCACGCACGACGACTCGCAGGGCGCCGGGCACACGCGCCCGGTGAACTCCGGAAAATTGTTCGTCGAGTGAAGGACGTGCAGCGCCTCCTCCCACTCGTCGTCCTTCACGAGATCGTTGAAGTCGGGAATGATGTTGCCCAGCGGGCAGCCCTGGTGACAGAACGGCACGCCGCAATTCATGCAACGGTACGCCTGCTTGCGCAATTCGTCGTTGGGCAGTTTGCCCTCGAATTCGCGCCAATGCGCCACGCGGTCCTCGATGGCCTCCCGCGGCGCCATCACGCGCGGATAGGTCATGAAGCCTTTTTCTTTATTCGGGAACACGCGTCATCTTCTCCTCTTCCTTGCTCTGCATCTCGCGCAACACGCGCGCATAATCGCGCGGCATCACCCGCTTAAAGCGCGGGTTCGAGTCTTCCCAATGATCGAGAATATCCTTGGCCACCGTGCTGCCCGTGTACTTCACATGCTTGCGCAGCATCCGCCGCAGCTCGGGCAAACTCTCGCGGTGCAGCGGCTTCACATCGACCATGCCCGTGTTGCACCGCGCGACGAAGGTGTCGTCCGGGTCCCACACGTACGCAATCCCGCCGCTCATGCCCGCCGCGA
>VFKU01000260.1 GCA_009885415.1 Rhodothermota bacterium | reverse complement strand
TTCTCGCGTGCTTACACTGGTCTTCACCGACCTAGTGGACTCGACCGCGCTCAAGACCGCGCGTGGAGACGCGGCGGCCGGTGAGTTGATCGGGCGCCATCGGGAGCATGTCACGCGGCTGGCGAGGGAATGCACCGGGCGGATCATCAAGTGGACGGGGGACGGGTGCTTCCTGACATTTGAAACATCGAGTACGGCGGTGGTCTTCGGATTGAAGTTGCAGGAGACGCACCATTGGGAGACGAACCTGCCACGGGTGCGGGTTGGGATTCATCTGGGGGAAGTGACGGAGACATTGTTTAGCGGCATGGTGGACGTCGACGGGCTGACTGTCGATCTGACGGCGCGGATCGGCGGACTGGCCCGTCCGGGTCAGGTGCTGATCTCGGGGGCGGTATACCAGAGCGCGCGGCAACGCATCGGAGAGAACGAACTCGGCAAGCCGATCCGCTGGGAGAGCTACGGCCTATACACGCTGAAGGGTTTCGACGAGCCGGTGGACGTGCGCGAGGCGGGCTTCGAGCGCATCTCGCCGCTCAGCGCGCCCGCGGCGAGCGAAAAGGCCTGGCCGGCGAGCGCCGACAAGGGCGCGGCCGGCAAGCGCGAGATTCGCAAGATCGCCGTTTTGCCCTTCACGAACATCTCCGACACCCCCGACCAAGAGTGGTTCGTGGACGGCATGACCGAAACGCTGATCGCGGAGTTGGCAAAGATTAAAGCGCTGACCGTGATCTCGCGCACCTCGGCGATGCAGTACAAGAGGACCACGAAGCCCTTGCGCCAGATCGCGAAAGAATTGGGCGTGCAGGCGCTGGTCGAGGGCTCCGCGATGCGCGCAGGGAACCGCGTCCGAATCACCGCGCAGCTCATCGACGCGGACACCGACGCGCACCTGTGGGCCGAGCGCTACGACGGCACGATGGAGGAAATCCTCGACCTGCAGAGCGACGTCGCGCTGGCGATCGCGAAGGAGGTCAATGTCGCGCTAACACCGGAGGAGGCCGCGCCGCGCAAACAAGCGCGGGCGGTCAATCCGGCGGCTTTCGACGCGCTGATGAAATCCAAGTACGCTTTGAGTGCGATTTCGACGAAGAGTTTTGAGGACGCTCTGCGCCACATCCACGTTGCGCTGTCTATTGATTCGGAGTATGCGGATGCCTACGCGTTTATGGCAGCGATCTATGCCCAGCATATCGTATATGGAACGGTGACCACGGCGGATGGGTATTTTCACGCATGCACATCGGCGCAGGAGGCGATCCGGCTGGGTGGTGACTCCGCGTCCGCGTTGTGGGCGCTTGCGTACGTGGCGAATGTCGTGGAATGGGACTGGGACCGGTCGCTCGAGTACGCCCTGCGCGCGGCGGCGCTGAATCCGAGCCAGGCGGACGTGATGAACATGGCCGGGACGGTCTACGCGTACAAGGGCGGGTTTTCCGAGGCGCACCGATATTTCGATCGCGCGATCGATGCCGATCCTCTGGATCCGAGGCATTATTTCAGTAAGGGATCCATTTTAGTCGCCGAACGCCGCTACGACGATGCAATCGCGTTCAACAGGGAAGCAATCTCGCGTTTTAACGACTACACGTTCTTGAGGTGCAATATTATTGCGGCGCACTTGAATAAGGGAGCGACGGCGGAGGCTTGCCGAGTCGCGGACGAGCTTGTCGCGATGCACGGCGAAAATTCGCCCGCGTCATTGGAGATGATGTCTCTGATGGGAATTTGTTACGCGCTGTCGGGTCGCACGAAGGATGCGGAGGCGCTTCTCGATACGCTGCGCGCGCGGCACTCGCGGGAAGGCGCCGAACGGCCTTCTGGATTGGGGTTCATCACGTTGGCGCTGGGGCGCATGGAAGAAGCGTATCCTCTGCTCGAACGAAGCTACCGCGCGCGGAATCCCATGTTCCTCTGGTTCAATCTCGTGCACGTCTTCGAATTGCTGCCGTTTCCGATCGACGACCGGATCAAGCGCGTGCTCGCCCAGATGAAGATCGCGTCTTCGCCGTGGTAGAAAGGCATCAACACAGAGGCACAGAGCACACAGAGAAACCGCAGGCGAGAGCGAGGCTCTCTGTGTGCTCTGTGTCTCTGTGTTGCGAATTGCAGATGTTTACTCAAGCACGCGCAGGCTGTGCGTCTTGATGAGGCAGAAGACCGGCGCGGCGCGCTTTAGGCCCAGTTCCGTCACTGCCGCCGGGGTCACTTCGGCCCACACGATCTGGCCGACGTCGACGGCGACGAAGCAGGCGCCGGCGATCTCGACGATGTCGCGGACGGTGCCGCGCAGATGGTTGCGCGCGCTGATGCCGGCGTGGTCTTCGCGGCTGAGCAATACCGACTCCGGCGAGACCTGCACATAGACGTCGCCGCGCGGCGGCGATTCTAGCGTGGGCAACACGATGCGCTGATCGCCTACCTCGCC
>VFKU01000672.1 GCA_009885415.1 Rhodothermota bacterium | reverse complement strand
TCGTGCGGTAGAGCCGCGGATGACCGGGCACCTCCGCCACGCCGACCGCGCGGATGAGACGCCGCTCTTGCAGCAGCCCGAAGGCGTGCGAGACGCTCACGCCGCGGATCGCTTCGACGTCCGGCCGCGTGACGGGTTGGCGATACGCAATGATCGCCAGCGTCTCCAGGACGGCCTTCGAAAGTTTGTTTTTCTTTTTGATCTGAAAGAGCCGGCGGATGTAGGGGGCGAACTGCGCTTCGGTCGTGAGCTGAAATCCACCCGCGATGTCGCGCAAACGAAACGGCACCGGTGTCGCGGCGATTTCGTCGCGGAGCTCGGCCAGCAATATGCCGACGATATCGGGATCGATGTCGCCCAGCGCTTCGGCCAGGCGCTGCACGCTCAGCGGACGATCACTGGCGAAAAGGAGCGCATAGATGGCGGCCTTGGTGTCGTCGCGCGAGAGCGATTCGACCGGCTCAAGCGCCTCTAGCGGCGCCTCGTCCGCATCGAGGTCCTCGACGGCGGGCGCGGCCTGAGCTTCCTCGGCCTTTTTACGCGCCTTCGCCACGCTAGTGTCCCCGTCCAGCCGCGGCGGCCTTGGCCGGTTCGAGTGTCTTGCCCATCAACTCGACCAGCGGCCGGATTTCGTTCATCAACTGCGCGAAACGCTCCGGCTTGAGCGATTGCGCGCCGTCGGAGAAAGCCTCGCTCGGCCGCGGGTGCACCTCGATCATGAGCCCGTGTGCGCCCGCGACGACGGCCGCCTTGGCCATCGGGCTGACGTAGTCCCACACGCCCGTGCCGTGGCTCGGGTCGGCGATGATCGGCAAGTGCGAGAGTTTGCGCACAACCGGGATCGCGCTGAGGTCGAAGGTGTTGCGCGTCTCGGTCTCGAAGGTGCGGATGCCGCGCTCGCACATCATCACCTCGCGATTGCCCTCGGACATGACATACTCGGCCGACATGATCCACTCGTTGATCGTGGACATCATCCCGCGCTTGAGGAAGACCGGTTTGTGCGTGCGGCCCACGGCCATCAGGAGGCCGTAGTTCTGCATGTTGCGCGCGCCGATTTGGAGGATATCGGCATATTGACATACCAGCGGCACCTGTTCGGGCGTCATCAC
>VFKU01000738.1 GCA_009885415.1 Rhodothermota bacterium | reverse complement strand
GCCGCCAGACCCGGCCGACTTTCGCCACGAAGCCCTACGGCGATGTGGTCGTGCTGGGCGATTACTACCGACGGATGGAGCGCGAGCTGCAACAAGCGGTACAAGAACTAGAGATAGCCGCGCCGCTCGTGCCCGAAGAGCAGCGCCTGATGTTCGAGGCGGAGTCCTCCGCCACCCGCTGGTTTTACGCGACCACGCGCGCGACGGCGAATTTCTACGAGGCCTGTCCGCTGCGCGATAAGCTGCTGGCCTGTGCAAAGGGCGGGGAGCAGGACTGGCCAGTGGCCGAACGGGCCGCCGCGATGAAGCGTTGGCGCGAACTTCTCGAGGACGAACGCGCAAACACCGAGGCGGCGCTGCCCATCGTCGAGCGCGACATGCGCCTCGACTTCTACTACGGCGGCGACCACACCTTCCCCCACGCCGCCGACATGATCCGCGCGAAACTGGAAATCCTCAAAGGTGAATTGACCGAGTTCATGCCAAAAATTGCCGCTGCCTGTGGCATCTCCGATAAAGTAGCGCTGGCCGATGGCAACAAGAGAGCCAATACCTTTGGGAAACCGAATCCAGAATGAAGACGACACGCTTTCCGAATCAGGTCGGGCCGACCTTCGGTGGCATCGGCTTCCAGCCGATGCGCGCACGCCCAGGACGCCACGAGGTACGAGATTGTAGTTCCGGGGCGCGTTCGCATGGGCTAGAAGCCCATGCCACCAAAGCGCCGAGCAGGGTTTGCGACGAAGCAATCTCGTTCACCCGCGCCTTCCGCTTTTTCTTCGCCTTCGCCCTCATCGCCTGCGCCGCCCGCGCCGACGACTTCCGCCTCTCAACTCTGCATGTACCCGAGGGCTTCGAAGTGCGCTCCGCAGTCGCCCCCGGCCTCACCGCCTACCCCATGTTCATGACCTTCGACGAGCGCGGGCGTATGTACGTCGCCGAGTCCACCGGCAAAGACCTCTCCGGCAAGGAAATGGCCGCTGCGCCGGAGTGCCAGATACTGCGCTTAGAGGACACGGACGGTGACGGCGTCTTCGACGCGCGCACAGTCTTCGCGACGGAACTCAGCTTCCCGATGGGTGTGCTCTGGCACCAGGGCAGTCTCTTCGTGGCGAGTCCTCCCGACTTGCTGCGCTTCGACGACACGGACGGCGACGGCAAGGCAGATCGCCGCACTGTGTTGCTGACCGGGTGGAACGTGCTCAACAGCGCGAGCCTGCACGGGCCTTTCCTCGGGCCCGACGGCCTGCTCTATCTCACGCACGGCCGCCACGGCTACAAGATCGCGACCAAAGAGGGGCCGGTGCTCGAGGGCATGGCCGCCCGCATCTGGCGCTGCAAGCCCGACGGCACGCAGCTCGAGCGCTTCGCCGGCGGTGGCTTCGACAATCCGGTCGAGTTGGTCTTCACCGACACCGGACAGATGCTCGGCACGATGACCTACTTCACCGACCCGCGCCACGGCCAGCGCGACGCGCTGATGCACTGGGTCTGGGGCGGCGTCTACCCCAAGCCGCACGAGGCGACGGCGGAGATGGTGCAGACGGGGCCGCTGATGCCGGTGATGTCGAAGTTCGCGCGCATTGCGCCGGCGGGCCTTCTCCAATACCAAAGCACCGCTTTTGGCGAGGACTACCGCGGCCGCCTCTTTAGCGCGCAATTCAATCCGCACCGCATCCAGTCCCACAAACTCATCGAAGACGGCTCGACCTATCGCACCGAAGATTCCGACTTCCTCACCACAACCGACCCCGATTTCTACCCGACCGACGTCCTCGAAGACGCGGACGGCAGCCTTCTCTTTTGCGACACCGGCGCGTGGTACGTCGACGCCTGCCCGATCAGCCGCGTGGCGAAACCCGAAATCAAAGGGGGGATCTACCGTATCGTCAAGACCGGCGCACCGGCGATCTTCGACCCGTGGGGCAGCAAAACGAATTGGGTGTCGACGGACCCGACAGCACTCCTCGAAGCGTTCGGTGACACGCGTTTCCGCGTGCGCGATCATGCCTTTGCCGAGCTAGTCGCGCGCGGCACCGCCGCCCTTCCCGCGTTGAGGACCGCCCTAAAAGTCTCGAAGGACGCGACCGTGCGCCGACTGGTCTTATGGGCGATTTTTCAGATTTCAGGTCCTTCGAGCCTCCCGGAAATGCAGGGCGCCCTGGGCGATGCTTCCGGCAGCGTGCGGATCGCCGCCACCCAGGCCCTCGGTGAATCGCGGTTCAAAGACGCCACCCGCGCCGTTGCACTGCGGCTGCTGAGCGGCGTGCCGCGCGAGCGTCGCGAGGCGGCCGCCGCATTGGGCCGTTTCGGGGACCCCGGCGCGACGGCTGCGCTGCTCGAAGCCTGCGGCCGCGCCGAGGATCGCTTCGAGGATCACGCGCTGACCTACGCCTTGATTGAAGTGGGCGACCGCAAGCGGCTGAGCGAGGCCCTTACGCAGGGTGCCCCGTCGAAGTCGGGAAAAGCAGCACTCATCGCCCTAGACCAACTTCACGCGGCGGAATTGACCGTCGAGCAGGCCCTGCCCTTCATCGAAGCGAGCGCCGCCGAGATCCGCCAAGCCGGTCTCTGGGTCGCCTCGCATCATCCCGAGTGGGGCGCGCAGGTCCTCGCGGCCGTCGATAAACTCCTGCAAGGCGGCACGGCCGGGAACGATAGCGTCGCCTTGGCTCGCGAAATCCTGATTGCCTACTCCGGTTCCGCCGACGCGCAGACCTTCGTCGCCACGCGCGTGAACGATTCGCGCTACCGGCCGGCCCTTCGATTGCTGCTGCTAGACACCATGGATGCCGCGCCGATGCAAAAGCTGCCCGCGGCCTGGAGCACTGCACTCGGCGCAAGTCTTCAGGACGCCGATTCCGCGATCCGCTGGCGCGCGCTCGAAATCGTGCGCAACCACGGCGCCGGCGACCTCGCAGCGCCCTTAAACGCGCTCGCCGACGACCCGAAGGGGGACGCGCGTTTTCGCCTCGCCGCGCTCGGTGCCATCGTCGACACCGCAGCCCCGCTCAGCAGCGATCGCCTCGCGCTCGTCCTGGGCAACCTCGCCGTCGCCGCCGACGCGGGACTACGGCAAGCCGCCGCGTCCGTCCTGGGCAAAGCAAAACTAGATGTAAACGCAAAACAAGCCCTAGCAACGGATCATCTCCCGACCGCCGACGTGCTCGTGCTCACGACCGTGCTGCATGCCTTCGCGGGCGAATCCGACCCCGCGCTCGGCGACGCGCTGATCGACGGCCTCAACGCGAACCCAAACACCGCCAAACTTGTGACGGCGGCGCAACTGGACGTCGTACTCAAGAGTTTTCCAGCCGAGGTGCAATCGCGCGCGGCGCCGCTCAAGGCCCGGCTCGATCAGCGTGACGCCGGCGCGATGAAGCATTTCCTCGCCCTCGAGCCGCAGCTCGGCGCGGGTGACGTCGGTCGAGGGCGCGCACTGTTTTTCGGCGAGAAGGCCGCCTGCTCTACCTGTCACGCCGTCGGCGCGGAGGGCGGCACGCTCGGCCCGGACCTTACCGACGTGGGCCGGCGCTTCGATCGCCGCGCGCTCCTCGAAGCGCTCATCGACCCGTCGCGCGTCAT
>VFKU01000253.1 GCA_009885415.1 Rhodothermota bacterium | reverse complement strand
GCCAGTGGTCGGGCGTCGCGAGCAGCACCGCGTCGATGTCGTCCCGCTCGAGAATGCGGCGGAAGTCCTGGACGCCGGCGGGTTTCTTGTTCGGCATGCCGCGCTTGTCGGCGTAGATCGTGTTGACATTCTCGACGACTTCCTCGTAGCGCTTCTTGTACACATCGCAGAGCGCGACGAGTTCGACGCCGTCCTGATACGCGAGCGAGTAGATGTGCGCACGGCCCATCCCGCCGCAGCCGACCACGGCGAGGCGCACGGTGTCGTTCGGCCCTACGCGCGCGGCCGACGCACGCCGCGCGGGCAAGAAGGCCAGGCCGGCTGCGCCCGCGAGTGTGCCTTTGAGGAAGCGACGCCGGCTAAAAGTGCGCGTGTCCATAGGGGGCGAACTCCGTAGTCGAGGACTCATTGTCGCGAATCATAGATCGCTCGCGGTCCATTCAAAAACGAAAGCGTCGCGACGCTATTTCTTTTTTAGCGCGTCTTCCCATTTGAACGGCAGAATGTCCGGAACCACGTTGACTTCCGTGGTGAATTTGAAGGGCGCGGGGCCGCCGTTGTTGTAGACAAGTTCGACGTAAAACGCCGTGAAACCGGCCGCGGGTTTCTCGACGCGCGCGACATAGGTCTTGTCGCTTTCCGGTTTGAGCGGCGTTTTCGTGTAGGCCTTGCCGATGGTGGCGAGGCGGAAATCGCGCGCTTTCGGGTTGGTCGCCTGCCAGAGGTTGACCTCCGTGGGCGTGTCCTCGACCGTGACGCGGATCGGGCCGTCTTTCTCGAGCGTAAACGAAAACCTCGGTCGCGGCGTGTTGTGGACGACGCTGTTGTAGAAAGCGACGAGAGACTCATTCGCGTCGGAGTCGCGGCAGTCGTGCTTGTCGTTCTCGACGTAGCGGACGTATTTCTCGCCGGGAAGCTGCGAGAAGTATTGGTGCGAGTTGTCGGGCAGGAAATACTGGTCGCCCGAGGCGTTCACCATGAACTTCGGCATGGCCGCGAGTTTGGGCCGGTTCAGGTAACTGTAGGGGTCCTCGATGCTCAGAATGTGCGTGTAGTCCGGCGTGCCGATGGCGTGCGGGAAGAGCCCGTGGTGGACATAGTTGTTCAGCGCGGACGAGAAAAAGCCATAGACCTCGAAGTGGTGCCGCGTGATGTTCTGCGAGTTTAGCGCGTCGATGTCGGTGGGCATGATGGCGACGACCCGCGGGTCCACGATGCCCGTGAGCCAGGTGGTCCAACCGCGCTTCGAGCGGCCGCTGACGACGAAGTGCTCAAGCTTGGGCCCGCCGCCCTCGGGGCTTGCCATGAATTCCTGCATGGCCGTCATCGCGGCGACGGCGCTCTTGACCATCGCAAGGCGCACGAGCCATTCCTCGTCGTGTGTGACGATGTACTTCACCCGCGAATAGGCGATGAGGTCGTCCTCCTCGCGCGGCTGCTTGGGTGAATCGGCGAAGTGGAGCGGTTGATTGGGCACTTGCTCGAGTTGCGCGCCGATCGTTTTCGCGCCGATGGCGAGTTGGAGCAGGCGGTCGTCCGGCTTGTCCGGCGCCTTGTCTCCGTTGTCGCCCTCGGCGATGTAGAGCGCGGCGGTGTTGGTCGAGGCGCCCTCGGGCTTGACGATCGTGAGCCAATGCTGCCACAGGGTCCGGTCGACTTCGCTCTTCGAGCGCCAGCTTTGCGAGGTGAGGTTCAGCACCCAGCCGGTGTAACCGGGACCCGCGATGGTTTTCTCCACCTTCCAGCCGTAGGCCGTGTCCGGCTTGGCGATGTAGCGATCGAGCGCGGTCTCGGCGGGCGCGTCTTCGGCGCGCGCGAGGCCGGCGAATGAAATCGCAGCGGCAAACATCAGTGCGAAGCGGCGAACGGACGTCATGAAAAATCCTCCTGCGGCTCAGGGCCGCGTCGTCTTGGGTCTCAGGCCGAGTTGTTCGGGCAGAATGCCGTAGGCCGTGTGAATCCAGTCGCAGAGCAGCGGGCGCGTGTCGCGGGGGTCGATGATTTCCTCGATGCCGAAGGCTTCCGCGGTGCGAAAGGGCGAGCGGAATTTTTCGAGCATGGCCTCGAGTTCACGGCGGCGCGCGTCGGGGTCGGGCGCGGCCTCGATGTCGCGGCGGTAGGCGGCTTGCACGCCGCCCTCGATGGGCAGCGAGCCCCAATCGGCCGAGGGCCAGGCGTAGCGGAAGTTGAGGCCGTCGCTGCTGGCGTGGCCCGCGCCGGCAACGCCGTAGCACCGGCGAATGACGACGGAAACCCAGGGCACGGTCGACTGAAAGCATGCGGCCAGCGCGCGCGCGCCGAGCCGGACGGTGCCTTCCCGCTCGGCGGTTTCGCCGATGAGGAAGCCGGGATTGTCGACGAAATAGACGACCGGCAAGTGAAAGGTGTCGCAGAGATCGACGAAGCGCATCATCTTTTCGCTCGCGTCGGCATCGACCGCGCCGCCGTGGTGCTTGGTGTCATTCGCCATGACTCCGACGGGAAAACCGTCGAGCCGCGCGAGGCCGGTCACCAGGGACTTGCCGTAAAAGGGCGCCGTCTCGAAAAACGAATCGTGATCGAGCACCGCGCGAACAATGTCGCGCACTTCATACATGCGGCGGCGATCTTTGGGGATCGCGGAAAGCAGCGACTCGTCGCGGCGCTTGGGATCGTCCTTAGCTTCGATGCGAGTAGGCGCGTGCCAGACGCTTTGCGGAAGATAGGCCAGGAATTTACGGATGGCCTCGAAGGCCTCTTCTTCGGAGGCGACCTCGTTGTCCACGGCACCGCTCTCGTGCGCGTGGATGGCAGCGCCGCCGAGTTCTTCCTTGCCGATCTTGTGTCCGAAGCCGCGCTCGACGACGGGCGGACCCGCGACGAAGAGTTGGCTGCTGCCTTTAACCATGAGAGAGAAATGCGACAAGGTCACACGGACCGCGCCGAGGCCGGCGACGGATCCCATGCACGCACACACGACGGGGACCTGGCCCATGAGTTTGACCGTTGTTTCG
>VFKU01000849.1 GCA_009885415.1 Rhodothermota bacterium | reverse complement strand
CGCACTCGCGGTCTGCGGGAGCGGCGCCTTTTGATTCACTCCACGACCTCGACTACTATAGCTCCAGCATCATCTGAACCGCTTGCCACCCGGGCCGGATGCGAGTCGGGCCACGAAGGAAGGGTCATTCCGCGGATCGTAGACGGTGCTCCAAACCTCAGAACCCGGAAAGGTTCCCGATGCGACTAAGTCCCCTTATCGCGTTCGTGGCTCTGTCCCTTGCGTGGCACCAAGGTTTGGCATCGTTCTATACGATGGTCGGCGTGGTGGGCATTTATGGGTGCCTGGCTAAATTCCATACTAGGGCCTGGTTTCTGCGCGCCGTAGGCGCCGACAATCGGGGCCCTTTGGATCTTTCGCCGGAAGAGGTGCCGCTCGCTTTCTTCGCGCTTCTCTGGAAGGATCGTTGGTTTGTGCTTGCGGGACTCGGCCTGGGTGGCCTCGCCTTCTCCATCCTCCAGATGCGCTCGTCGTACTTCTTTTCGCAAGACGACAATACCAGTTTTTTCTTGCCCATCTGGCTGGTTTCGATGCGAAGCCTGTTCTCGGGAGAGTTCCCCGTCTGGAACCCGTATCCCGGAGGAGGCGAGCCCATTCTCGAATGCCCCACGCCTGTACTGTATCCGCTGACGATCCTGGCCTACGGCATTAGCCGCTTTCTGATCCGCAATGAATTTACCCTCGTCGAGGTCTTTGCGTTCCTGCACATCGTCCTGGGTTTTCTTGGAGGATACTGGGGCGCCCGCCAATGGGGGCTTGCGCGCCCCATGGCCCTCGCGCTCGCTCTGTGCTTTATGTTGTCAGGTTTTATACTGACCACGGGACGCAACTGGATTGACCTCGTGTCGATCAGTTCCTGGATACCTTTCGCGTTTGGTGGATTGCTCGCCCCGCGGCAACTGCACACGATCGGTTTTCGATGGGTCGTCACTTTTGCCGTCATCTTCGGCCTTTCCTTTCACTCCGGGTTTAGTCAGATATGGGTCTTCGTGTATCTCTTCTATGGCGTCACGTTTCTGTTGATGTTGATGCTGCGCGTCGCGCCGATTCGGGCGGTGGCGTGGCACATCCCTGCCGCACTACTCGGACTCGCGCTGATTTTTCCGCTGCTGTATGTCCAAATGGACTTCGCCAAGGATTCCGAGAGGGTGTTCACCGGCGGCACGGCAATCGCCGGAATCCCCCACGCGGCAATTCCGGCGATTGTGGTGCCGCCGCCGTTGATCAAGATCGGGCATCCCATCTATTCCACTCGCCCGAAAATATTCGGCCAATACTATTACTCGAACACCCTCTATATCGCGGCGCTTCTGGTTCTCTTAGCGGCCCTAGTGGGCTTGCAGCCTTCACGATCCTTGCTCGGGAACAACGTCTTGTGTCTGAGCGCCGTCGTCGCATTCCTGCTGGTGCTGGGCTCAGGCTCGCCCGTGCCCCTGGTGCAGGCCTTGGCTTCGATGCCATGGCTGAACAAATTTCGCGAACCCTTCCGTTACTTTCCGATTTTTCAAATCCTTGCGATGTTTTCCGGCGCGTTGGTCATTGATCGTTTGCTGACCGGTCTCCGCCGTGCAGCCGTCTGGCGCTGGCTCGTCTCCGGCGCGATTGTCGCGCTGGTGTTTTACGGCGTGTGGCAGCCCAAACCCACCTTCTCGCAACCTCAAGCCCATCCGTATCCTTCGCTGCCGGCCTCGTTAGACCACGTGGTGAAAGGATCAAGTAGCTCCACCGAGTTCCCCCAGCGAGTCGCCAACCCGAATGGAAATAGGAATGGAGCGGGCTGGAACTTCAAGGCGGCCGATTCATACACCATGCTCTGGGCGAACGTACCTGCTGTTTGGGGTCTTCTCTCGTTCAACCGCTACAACCAAATCACGCATTTCCACACGTTTTCGAGCCCCTACTTCGAGAAGTATCTGGAACGCCCGATCGAGGCCGATCGTGCCTACGGCATCAAGTGGCTCGTTCTGCACGTTGCTTCCCCCTTCAGCGATCGCAAATTCCTCGAGGGCTTGGGCGCCCCGCGGACGCTCGGCAACCTCAAGGTGTGGGAAGTGGAAAATGTCGCGCCCATGGCCTTCGCCGTCCGCCAACCCCTCAAGCCCTATCCCGTCAAGTTCTCAACGCGAGGTGTAATCGTCGACTTCGGCCCTGAAAGATTCCAGTTCGATAACCCCTTCGTCATCAACGTCCTGGCCTGGCCCCGTTTCAGGGTTTATGCCGATGGCAAGCCGCTCAACTACCGGCCGGACGAGTGGGGACGCATCGTGGCCGATGTGCCTGCGGGCACGCACCAACTCGAAGCCGTGTATAGCCCGCCGCTGGGCGAGGGCCTGATCGGCTCGCTCGTCCTCGCCCTGGCAGCAGGGATCCTCTGGATGGGCTTTGCACGATGGGAGTCTCGGCGAGCGACAAAGTAAGCGCGGTCCCTCGCGGTAAACGCGCCCGCCCGTGTTTCGTGGTGTCTCCGCGGGTGACCTCATCGCTACTCTCGAAAGATCGGACAACCATGGGCCCCTGGGGGCCGAATTCTGCGTTACCGTGTCCAAGAGACCCGGCGCGGACTGCTCGCAATTCAGCATTCCAGGAGGGTAAAGAAACGCTCGCCAATCATGGCTGGACGCAGATTCAAAAATTGGTGCCGGAGAAGGGGGTCGAACCCTTACAGTGTTGCCACTACTGGATTTTGAGTCCAGCGCGTCTGCCAGTTCCGCCACTCCGGCGCAGGGCGGGAGTATAGAGAATAGGGGCGGCGCGAGGCAATGGGGCATTCGTGATCGTAGGAAAGGGCGAGCGGCCAGCCGGGAATACGAAGCGTGCGTGGGAGACCGGTCGCGCGGGAGCGCGACCCTCCCGTTTGCGAAATCGAGTCTATTCCGGTGCGAGGTAGACGCCGAGGTTGTTGCCGTTGGCGCGCTCGGCGGGGGTGTATTTTTCTTTCTCGACGGACTCGTCGAGCTTGAGCCAATTCGCGCCGTCGCCGACGGGATGGTTGAGCAGAACGACGCCGTCGCCGGGGCCAGATTTGTCGAAGCGGATCATCGTGGCGGAGCCGCCACCGTCGAGGTTGATGCCGGTGTACGCGCCGACGTGGAGAAGCCAGCGGCCGACCTCTTCGGTGGTGGCGCCCTGGCTGGCGTGGCGGCGGCCGTCGATGATGAGAAGCATCACGTAACGCGCGTCTCGCGAGAGGCCGATACCGGTGCGGGGATTATTTTCGGGGGTGCCGGCGACCGGCACCCCCTCCGCCAGAACGATTGCGAATCCGCTGATCGCGGTGCGCACGTGATCAAGATTCGGCAGCGAGGGGACAATTGCGGCGCGGCCGTCGTCATACACGACGAACGACGGCTCGGCGCTCGCCGGCGACACCATCACGCCTTCGGAGACGGCGAGGCCGCGCAGGTCGGTGAGCGTGCGCTGGTTCCAGGGCGCGGGCCAGGGCTGGAAAGCGTCCGCGTTGATCGCGGCGACCAGGTTCATGCCCGCGGCGCGAGACTCGCGCATGAAATCGCGCGTGGTGGTGCGCCGCGTCTCGGTGGAGTTCTCCGCCCACTCGCTGCACCGGCCTGTCGTGTGAAAACGAACGCGGGGATGGCGGCTGTCGATCTGCATGGCGTAGACGTCCATCGCGCGCGGATCCGTCGCGTGAATCTCGGCGAAGCGAACGCCGGGG
>VFKU01000008.1 GCA_009885415.1 Rhodothermota bacterium | reverse complement strand
CCTCGCCGTCTTCGGGCACGTAGGCCTTCCAGAGCGCGAAGTCGCGCGCGTCGTCGGCGCTGTATTCGTCGGCGTCCAGGCGTCCGCTGCCGCCGGCTTGGAGGCCCGCGGCGTCGAGGTGGCTGAGCTTGCCGTAGGTGGGGAAGGCGGCGATGCGGAAGTAGGTGCTGCCTTCGACCTCGTAGGTGAGGCCGCGATCGCGCATGCGCTTCACGAGCGCGACCATGCTCTCGATGGTCTGCGTCGCGCGCGGGACGTGGTGCGGGCGCGCGATGCCGAGCGTGTCGAGGTCGTCGAAGAAGGCTTGCGTAAAACGGCCGGTGAGCGAGGGGAGGCTCTCGCCGGTCTCGCGGCAGGTGCGGATGATTTTGTCTTCGACGTCGGTGATGTTCATCACGTGGGTGACGGCGAAGCCGCGGAATTCGAGATGGCGACGGAGGAGATCTTCGAAGAGGAAAGTGCGGAGGTTGCCGATGTGCGCGAAGTTGTAGACGGTGGGTCCGCAGGCGTAGAGACCGACCTTGCCAGGGACGAGCGGCGTGAAGTCGTCCTTGCGGCGCGTGAGCGTGTTGTAGAAACGGATGGGCATTTGGACGACACCGGGGCCAGAGGAAACGGCGATTCTAGTGGGGGGATGGCGCGATTCGCAACGTGATAGGATTATGGGGTCCAGAGTTGCGACTCGGGCGAGCATCTGCGGACCCTTGGAGAATTCCTATGAGCCTAGTAGCCATGAGCCTAATTGGCGTCGCCATAATTGTTGTGAGCGCGGTTCTGATCTCATTCGTGGCCCGAAGGCGGGAACGAAACGAATTTGGGCAGCTCCGGAAGGCGCGTGATAAATTCGCGGTATCCGGTACAGATTCGTCGGATCTAGTCATCAGCGCAGCGCCTGGAGTGAGACCCTTTCGGCATCTTCGTGACTTCGATACGTCAGAAAGTCACCACAACGATGCGTCTCACTCGGACGGCGGTGGAGCGAGCAACGATTAGCGAATCGGATTTACGCTTTCGCGAGATCGAGGTAGGGCGCTATCTCGTCGTCGGCGGAGGCGATGACTTTGCCGAGGTTGGTGATGCCGAGTTGCTGGGCGAGTTCGGCGGCGAGGGACTCGGCTTGCAGCGCGGCGTCGGGGGCGACGCCGTAGCCGCAGGCGTCCGCCACGGCGCTGGCGAGCGCGATGAGGTAGGCGCTGGGTTTGAACAGGTCGGGCGCGGCGGCGGGCAGAGCGGAGTAAAAGGTCGCGAAGCATACCTCAGGCCCCATGCTCCAATGCCGCACGACTCGGAGCCCCGCGTAGGGCGCAAACTTGGTTAGCGTCTGGAGCAGGAGCGGGGTCGAGTCCTTGAGCCGTCCGGCGCGGCCCTTGTATCGGTTCGTGATCGCGTCGAGCAGGACGGTTTTGCCGATGTCGTGGACGAGGGCCATGAGAAAGATGGAATTTTGCGGGACGCCGGGCACGGCGCCGGCGAAGGCTTCGGCCAGGCGCGCGGTGGCGACGGCGTGCTGCCAGAACTGTTCCATGATTTCCGCGTACGCGGGGTTAACGCTGCGATAGAGGTGCCCCTGCGCGACGACGTGCGCGACGTTGGCGAGGTTTCGCAGGCCGAGTCTCGCGCAGGCGCGGCGGAGATCGGTGATCGATTGGCGGCCGGCGAAGGTGACGCTGTTGCTCGTGTGCAGGACGCGCATGCTGAAGACGGCGTCCTCGTTGATGAGCGCGGCGAGATCGGCGCTGGTGGTGATGGGGTCGTGGATCGCGGAGAGCACGCGCTGTGGCGCGTCGGGTACGGTGGGCAAGTGCTGGATGGATTCATCGAGCACGCGGATGACGCCGTGCATCACCGAGCCGGCCGCGATGGAGTCGTTTAGCGACGCGGGAGGCCGGGCGGGCGTGGTACGCGAGCCGCCTTTGTCCGGGCGCACGAGGTAGGCTTCGAGACATTCTTGGCACGAGTAGATACGCCAGGCGTCGCCGGCATCCACGGCGCGGCGCGGCGGGGTCATGCAATACGGACACGCCACCATGCCACGATTTCCCCCGATACCCTGCTCCATAATTGGTACCACGGAAGGGCCGAAATGCGCCAGATCGGCGCATGGGCAGGGGCCGCCCATGCCACGGAGTTCAGATGTCGGCGAAGGAGCCGCCGCGACCTTTTCCGGCGGCGAAGCGAGAGGCGCCCGAGACGGCTTCCTGTTGAAGGGCGTCCATGCCGCGGCGGAATTCGTTTTGGATGGCGTCGTCGAGCGGCATGCCAAATTGTTCGTAGGCCGAGAGGCGATCGGAATTCATGCAGACTTGGGGGAATTTGGCGAGTTGGTGGGCGAGGGCGATGGCGGCGGAGCGCGCCTGGCCGT